>JALNXT010000078.1 GCA_023230245.1 Candidatus Cloacimonadota bacterium | reverse complement strand
TGGAGAAGTTCCACCTCCAACACTGTGTGAGCCGAGTCCATCGGCTGTACCTATAGCATAACTTTCCCATTCAGTTGCTAGGGTGGGGAAACCAGCACTGGGATTTACGGTAACACCGCTTAATACAGTGCTTTTTCTACGCAATGTTTTATTCAAAGTTGTGAGTGGTGTTGACACCCAAGCTGTGCCTGGGTCTTGTCCAATCTTGCCAAAGATATCTACCGATCCGGCAGGAGATACTTTATACAACTCCACCGCGTCATTGCCATTAAAGTTAGTAGCAGTGCTTGAAATGGCTGTAACCCCTCCCGGTAAAGTTAAAACGGCACCGCTATTACGATAAACAACGCAAGCACCATTGGCAAGTATCCCTTCAAGTGTATTCGTACTGTAGGGTGCAACAGCCCCATTGGGATAGAGTTTTAGCTGGTAATTGGTTAAATCTACATTTGCTCCTGTGCCGTTGTATATTTCCAAATATTTGTTATTGCTGCTTCCTTCCACATATTCACTGATAAGTAAATCTGTAGCTGTACCGCCGCTACCGCTAAACACATCCAGACGATAGTTATCGGCTCCGCTAACGGCGTCCCAACGGGCGGTAAAGCCTTCATGGGAAACAGCCGTTGCAGCAGTAGCTACAGGTACGTCTATAACCACAATGGCGCTTGTAGAAGTACTAATAGTGTTGGAATAAGCACCTTCGCTTTCGTTGTAAACAGATTTTACCCTGTAATAATAGTTTGTCCCTGCAGTTAAGCCACTGATTGCCAAAGAGGTAGCGCTAAGAGCCAAGTTCTCATAGCCGGAAACAAAGCTGCTGAAATTAGAAGCAGTGGAGAGGTCGAACATATAGTCCGTAATACCTGCCGCAGCATTCCAGTTTGCCGTGAAGCTGGTGAAATCAATATTTGTGGCTGCTGTGGCAACGGGAGTAGGGATGTCGTTATCTTCTATATCGAGATTGAAACTATTATAATTACCCGCTACTGCGCTATTGCCTCCGCTTACATTAACAAGTGAGAAGATCAAGGTTTCTGTGCCTTCCAAGATGCTGTCATCGGTAATGGTAACGCTTATTGTTTGGTTAGTGCTGCTGTTCGCAGGGAAGGTAATATAGCGAGTGGCAAAATTGCCTACATCACTGGCGCTGCCATCGGTTAAAGCTATTTGAGCAGTTGTAGCAGTGGCGCTGGGATTCAAGATTTGCACTGTTAGGGTTACCGTGCCATCTGCTTCATTCACAATAGCACTGGCAGGATTGAACTGCACCACTGTTGATGCAGCGGCACCACCCCAGATGGAGGCGACATATTCAGGATGATCCACAAAGGGATTACGGTTACCCTGATGACCATAAACTGCCGTATTACGGGTAAGTTCATCGGGATTTACAGGGTCGGCATTATGCCACTCTATAAGCCTACTTAGCATATCCACCCCACCTTGAGAAAGAGTCATATTATAGCGGACATTAAAATAAAGCAAGGCGCGGGCAAGGTTGCCCTTATGTTGATCGGATGGCTCGAAAACGGTTTTACCGGAAGCATTCGTTCCTCTCTTACTGACATAACCATTGGCATAAGAGTAGGTATTGGAAGCGTTGGTTACTACGTCAAAAGGTAAATTGCCACGGGAAGAATTAACATTACTGTTGGTAACAAACAGGTGATGCACATCTGCTTTCTTTGTAGAGGCTTCGGATGTGCCAAACCAGCTTTGAGCATAAGTGTGCTCAGTATTGGGGCTGCTGCTGCCATTGTAAGAACCGCTGATGGGGTAATCCTGCCCGGTGTAAACGCAGCGGACTACGCCACCCACGTTATCGAGAGTTTGGAAAAGAAAGGTTTTAGCTCCATCATAGTTGGAATAAGTATTGCTATCGATCAGATCGTGTAAGCCTGTTTTTAGTGCCGTTCCGCTTAGCCCAATCACGGGGTTGTAATAGCCATTGAAGGCATCTCCAGCCAATGTTTTTGCACTGATGATGTTAGAGTTGGCACTGGTGCCGTTTGTATTGTAAGCCCGAACTCTGTAATAGTAAGTAGTATTGGCACTAAGCCCACTAACTGCTTGGCTGGTAGTATTTACGGTAAGATCGCTGTAGCTGCTTAATAAGGGGGAAAATGAGGAGAAGGCTGAAACATCAAGCCTGTAGCTTGTGGCTCCCGTGGCAGCATTCCAATTGGCGGTAAAGGAGTTTACCCCAATGCTGGTTGCTGCAATCGCGGTAGGAACAGCCGGGGGAGAATTACCGCTGGTGCTAAAGCTATATTCCTCGCCATAAGATGTGCCTTGAGCGTTTGTGGCATAGGCACGATAATAATAGATGGTTTCAGCAGTGAGGCCAGTTAGATTGCTCACGAAAGTACCTGTACCACTACCATCGGTTGTATGGCTACCAGTTGATATAGGATTAATAGCAGTATTCCAACAGACACCACGGGCAGTAACGGATGAACCGCCATCAGAGCTAATTGTTCCACCACTGATAGCAGAGCTGCTGGTTATAGTACTGGCTATAACTGTAGAAAGAACTGCCAATGTAGGGGTTGAGCTTGTATAGTCTTTTATGATAATATCATGCACGTATATAGGGTTGCTTTCTGTTACCAATCTAAGAGTAGTGGAGACACTGCTGTTTACGTCATAATAGAAGGTTGTGCCGGTTGTGCCGATACCACTAAAAGTGGTTATCGTAGTCCATGTAGATCCACTAAGTGATTCTAATAATAACGTTCTTCCTGCTCCTCCAGCAGCGAGATGAAACTCAACATTTCCTACAGAGGGCAAGGCAGGAAACACTATTATACCCGTGCTTGCCTTCATCTGAGCACGTCCGGCAGAACCTGTGCCTGTAGCAGATGCAGCATTCGCCACAATGCAGTCTGTCATGGAAACCGTGCCAGCAGGGATTGTCTGCGTGTAGTTTCCGTAAGAACCTCTATTTGTCCAGCTTTGGATGTTCTCGTTAACTAGTGTTGTCTGCCCCCAAACCAGCCCAAAAGCCAGCAGGACGAGTGCCAATAATATCATGCGTTTCATCGTCTATTACTCCTTTAGTATCACAGTATCATCTTTCCCATAGCGTTAATTTTACACTTGGGGAAAATACTAACATACAAGAAACGTTCCATAAATGTATCTTTACATGCTAACTCGTTTAGCATGAAAGGCAATGCCTATTGAATTGCATCTTTCTTGCTTATCCGAAGCCGTTCTGATCCTGTACTGGTGGGGATCCGAACGGGTTTCATCCCGATGAGATCCCGATCAGATCCCGATGAATCCCGTTTCGGATAAGCAGGGAAGCCTTATGGCAAGACAGTTCATTCACTTTTCCACTTATTTAGAAATGGCAAAATGCTCAATGCAATCACTCTTTGCCACTCAAGCTCACTTTCATAGCCTCCAGTGATCTTTCGGAATATCTCTGTTTCTTCTCTTTTTTATCTCTGGGTTCATTTTCCAGCCGTGGGAGGATGCCAAAGTTCGCATTCATCGGCTGAAACTTGCCTTCCTTGGGATAGCAGAGATGCCTCCAAAGCTGACCCAGGATCGTCTCTTCCGGTAATAGACCCAGCCCTTCAGAGATACATTTTGCCACCAATAAACCACTGGCAATGCATTCCACATATCCTTCCACTCCTGCTAACTGACCTGCCAGATAAAGCTGGGGTAATTGGGCGAAGCTAAAATCTGGATTCAACACAGCGGGGGAATTCAGGAAAGCATTTCTGTGCACCGAGCCATAGCGCAGGAATTCTGCATTTTCCAAGCCCGGAAGCAACCTAAATATATCCTTCTGCACACCATAACGCAACATCGTTTGGCAGCCCACCAGATTGTATGCCGTGCAACCTGCATTTTCCACTCTTAGCTGTAGCACCGCAAATGGTTTCTTACCCTCTGGTGTTTCCAGTCCCATGGGTTTCATTACGCCGTGGCGCAGCGTATCTTTTCCACGTCTTGCCAGCTCTTCAATGGGGATGCAGTTCTCGTAAAAGCTGAATTTAACTCCCGCAAAGAATTCATTTTCAAATTCGTGTGCCTCGTGTTTTTCCCCTGCCATCAAGGCATCCACAAAGTGGTAATATTCCTCTTTATTCAGGGCGCAGTTCAGATAATCGGCATCGCCCTTATCATAGCGATCTTTCTTATATACTTTCGTGTAGTCAATAGTTGAAGCGTCCACTATAGGTGCTATGGCATCAAAGAAATACAGGTGTTCTCCGCCCAAAGCACTACTGAGAGTGTGCATCATTGCGTCTGAGGTTAGGGGTCCCGTAGCGAGAATAGCGATGCCACTGGGAATTTCCGTAATTTCCTTGCGGATAATGCTGATCTTGGCATGCCCTGCCACCGTCTCTTCCACCTTTTGGGCAAATAGTTCGCGGTTCACCGCCAAAGCGTGTCCTGCGGGAACGCTGCAAGCTTCTGCTATCTTCAACAAGTGCCCGCCAAGGGCGTTCATCTCCGCTTTCAGCAATCCCGAAGCTGTGTCCAACCGGGTGGATTTAAGCGAGTTACTACATACCAGTTCTGCCAAGTAGGGGCTTTGGTGCGCAGGTGTCTTGGTTTCCGGGCGCATCTCAAAAAGCTGCACCTGCCAGCCTGCTTCCGCCAGATAGAGTGCTGCTTCACAGCCTGCCAAGCCACCACCGATGATCGTTATTTCTTTTTTCATAAGCTATACCATGCTAAAAAGGCAGTCCATTAGTCAAGCGATTTCCGTTAGCTTGTGTGGGGTGGCAAACTTCGATTTCCACAGCATGCGGAGAATACTACGATGACAGCTACGCTATCACTGCCAATTCGGAGATTGGCAGCCCAATAATGCCACCATTGACAAAAACCTACACCACCAGAATTTTGCTCAATATTAAGGAGAACAGCTTGCGTCTTAAGAATCTAAGTCCCATAGAGAAACACAGCACCATCTTACTGCTTGTTGCAGCTTTATTTAATGGGGTGGTGCAAAGCCTTGGTCAAACTCAGGACATTATTGCCCGTAAGGCGCTTCACGCCCAGGATTGGCAGCTAATGCTGATGACGATGATCTGGCCTATCTCCAATTTCCTTTCCATCTGGTGGGGCAGAATATTCGAGAAATCCAGCCACAAATCACGTTATTTCTTGCTGGCTGGCATTGTGGGGCGCCTCAGTTTGGTGTATGCCATCTGGATTGTTAGCATGAATGAATACATGGTTTTATTGGGATTGCTATTTTCCGCTAACTCTCTGCTTATCCCTGCACAGAACAGCATTTATCAGAAGAATATAGATGCCAGCCGTCGGGCAAAAGTATTTGGCTATACCTTAAGTCTGGGGATGCTTATCTCCATCGCCGTTACCTTTGTGGCAGGCAGGATGTTGGATATACATGAGCAAAGCTTTCGTTGGATACTGGTAGGGACGGGGTTTTGCGGCTTTATCAGTTGTGCGGTGCTCTCCATGATTCGCATCCAAGACCCTATCGGTATCAAAGACACTGCAAAAGTATCAATGAGAACCCAACTGCTGGATCCCATCAAGCGCACCCTTACTCTATTAAAAGAAAACAAACCCTTTGCTGCTTTCGAGCGCAGTTTCTCCATTTATGGCATGGGCTTTATCATGATGCAGCCCATCATCCCCATCTATCTGGTGGATAAGCTCCATCTTAGCTATACCAATAACTTCCTTGCCAAAGGCATCTTGTCTCAGGTGGGGATGCTTTTGCTATCTCCCATGATCGGTAAAATCCACGACCGCATGCACCCCTTTAAGTTCATCAGCCGCAGCTTTGCCATTCTGATGGTCTTTCCCTTGCTCTTTGTGGCTTCGTCATTATGGGCGGGAGATGGCATTATCCCAGTGGTAATTGTATTTGTAGCCTACTTCATCTTTGGGATAGCGATGGCAGCGGTGAACGTTTCCTGGAATATGAGTTCCATCTATTTTGCCGGCAAAGAAGATGCCGGCATGTACCAGAGTGTGCACGTTACCATGACCGGAATCCGTGGCTTAATCGCCCCCATTCTTGGCTTTACCCTGCTAAGGGTGTTTAATATTACTGCGGTATTCATCGTCGCAGCGGGTTTCTTGGCTTGGGCATCCATCATTAGCTATAGCGATTATAAACGCATTAAAAAAGTTCCAGATATCCTGCTGTAACTGCATGAGATCAGAGTTCTATTCACCCTCTTTCGGTGAGTTCGGTGTTCTCGGTGGTAAAAATGAAACAAAGAAAGGGCAGGAATAGATCCCGCCCCTTTTGTATCTTATGTGACGAGGTTATTTATATCAGGGATAAACGAGGCTGCAGGGAGCAGACACTTTTACCCAGTATGCTTTTCCGGGAACCATAGTGGTAAGGGTTCCACCTATTGAAGAGCTTGTCATATCCCGCACTTCCAGCACATTAGCATAGATAGATGTCAGGGCTGCACTGATGCTCAAAGCAGTATCCGGCAAGTATGAAACCAAATTCCATCCTGTAACTAAAGACTGAGGATGGTTGCTGGTGCTAAGTAGCGTTCCCTGCACACTAAGAGCGGCGGAACTGCTGTTGTTAACCCAATATCCTGCTGCACTTGCTACGGATGGAAGAGTATTGAAATGCGTTGCCATAGCAGGTGCGTAGGTTTGGTGCATGTCTTTAATTTGTAGCAGGTTGCCGCCGAAGATACTGCTGTAATCATTTGAGCCTAAGTCTATATTGAAGCTCAACATGTTCCAGCCCGGCATAAGACTAATGCTCTGTGTGTGTGGAAGTTCACCCAAGATTACATCCAAAGGAGTTTTGGTATTGGCATTCACCACCACGCCATTCACGGTTTTAGTAGGATAACCGCTGGCGGTGAAAGTGAGGTTATAGGTTCCCGGGCTAAGGTAGCGATAGAAATCACCGTGGGTGGGGTCTGTTTCCACTATGGAATAGCTATTGTCATGTCCCTCGACCGTAATTGTAGCTTGCAAGGGAT
>JALNXT010000077.1 GCA_023230245.1 Candidatus Cloacimonadota bacterium | reverse complement strand
AGCCAAAGAATGTGGCGATGCCTGTTAAGAGCCAAATATCTCCGCCGCCCAAGCCTGCCACTCCCCGCGTTTTTTGATAAGCCCAAGCAAGAAGCAATAGTAAGCAAAAGATGGCTATGGCGGTTATGGCTGACTCTATCAGTCCTACATTGTTACCAGGAAGTATAGAGGTAAGCAAGCCTATAACAATCAAGGGGATAGATAGTACGTGAGGGATGATATTATGGAAGGCATCGATGAAGAAGATGGGAATGAGGAAGGAAAACAGAAGCAAGTATTTGTAAAAGAGTACATCGTGGAAACCATACCGCAAGAATATACCCACAAAGAGGATAGGGGTAACTACCTCTACTAATAGGTGATGCCAATGGATGGATGTTTTGCAATTGGAACACTTTCCCTTTAGTAATAAGTAGCTGATTATCGGTATATTTTGGTAGAAGGGTATGTGCTTATTGCAAGCCGCACAATGCGAAGCGGGAAAGATAATAGATTCCTTATTGGGGATGCGATGGATTAGCACATTGAAGAAACTGCCTAAGGAAGCACCGAAGGCAGCTATGATGATGATCATTAAAACAGTCAGGATTCCCCCTTAATAGAGTAGATTGGCAATCACCAGGTTTCGTACCAGGGCTTACGGTTTTGCGCGAAATATCCGCCTTGATGCATTTGCACTTCAATAAGCACAGAATCCGTGGGTCTGTAGCGCAGCGAAAACTCTGGAATTATGGTATTGGCATTGTCTTTATTCAGGGTAAACTTATCGGAAGTGTTCATTCCGCCGTAGTTTACGAAGTTAAGATCGAGATTCATCTCCAGTTTAGGATTGAACTTGTACATGATATGATTGGTGTAGCGTGACAAGTAATAACCATCACCGGTGGAGCTTGTACCTGCTTGAAAGCCCATAGAATGAGACATCTGTACCTTATTCGGAGCGAACAGAGCAGAACCCGTGCTTCTAAAAGGATTCATATTGGGACGCGGCAAATCTATCTGCGCTGCCAAAGGCAACAGCAAAAGCAGCAACGATAGGCTTATTATCAGTTTTCTCATGTTTCTATCTCCTTAATCGAGAGTACTACACTCTTTAGAATATAAGCGAAAATACGCTATTGTCAAGCATAGATGGACTTAATCAGCCCGGCAAGACGTTCTATCCCTGTCTCGATTTGTTCCAGGCTGGAATAGGTGTAATTGAGTCTTAAGCAGTTAAACTTTTCCTGACCTTCGGGGTAGAATTTACTGCCCGGAATAAAAGTAACCAGGTGTTCTTTGGCTTGGAAGAAAAGCTTGTCGGCGTTCATATCTTCGGGCAGCCACAGCCAGATGAAAATACCGCCGCTAGGCGTTGTCCATTGCACGTATGGTGGCATATTAACGCTAAGGGAATCAAGCATTTTAGCCAAATAGGGTTTGTAAAAGTCGCAAATACTTTGGATGTGAGGGTTCATATAGCCCCCTGCCAAAAACTTCGCCGCAACCCGCTCGGTAACGCAATCTGGGCAAACATTCACCTTCTGTTGCCAGGAGACCATTTTATTGATTAAAGTGGCGTCTCCCTTGGCATAAGCGACACGCATACCAGGGCCCAGTATCTTAGAAAACGAGATGATCTCTGTTACCAAATAGCTGTTCTTCATCTCTTCGTGGGCGATTCTGAATAAGGTGGGAAGCACTTCCCCACTGAAACGTAACCTTGAATAGGGGTTATCTTCCATCACCAGAATGCCTTCGGCTTCACAATAATTAAGCAGCTCATGACGGCGAGCCAAGCTCATGGATACACCCGCGGGATTCTGGAAATCAGGGATAGTATAGAGAAACTTGATCTTCTTGCCATTCTCACGAAGCTGTTTCACCTTCTCCATCATCTTGTGCAAATCTAAACCTTCCGCATCCATCGGTATGCCTTGCACATCCGCTCCTAAGGCATCGAAGGCAACCAAGGAGCCAAGAAAACTGGGGGCTTCGCAGAGAATCACATCTCCCTCATCGATCAGTGCTCTGGTCATGTAGTAGATCGCGTTGGTGGCACCAACGGTGATTATCATATTATCCTGATTAAGATCACCATAACCTTCCCATTTAAGCAGCTCACTTTTTAGGAAATTGTCGCCCTCGCTGGAGCCATATTGCAGAACATCCCTGCCTTCTTCGGCTACTACTTCGCCGTAAAGCTTGCTAAGTATATCCTTGGGGAAAGTAGCAGGACTGGGGAATCCCCCCGCAAAGGAGATAAGCCCAGGCACGTTCTTGGTGGTTGCCACCAATTCACGTATCAGGGACGATTTCATCACTTTTGTGGTTTGCGATAGATAGTTATTTATCATTGAGGTTCTCCTTCCATTCTCTGTTCTTATTTTAGGGTTAGGGATATATGCGGTAAATCATTCTGGGGAAAGGTATTGTCTCTCTAATATGATGTATTCCGCTCATCCAAGTTACCAGCCGTTCCAAACCTATGCCAAAGCCACTATGGGGCACAGATCCGTACTTGCGTAAGTCTAAAAACCATTGGTAATCCGCTATGGGCATTTTCTCTGCTTCCATGCGGGCTAATAATAAATCGTGATCGTCTTCACGCTGGCTTCCACCAATTATCTCGCCAAACCCTTCAGGCGCGATTAAATCGTTACCAAGCACCAGGTTAGGATCAAGCGGGTCTCTCTTCATGTAAAAAGCCTTAATTTCCTTGGGCCAGCGTTCGATAAACACAGGGACAGGTGAATCTTCGGTAAGCATCGCTTCATCTTGGGCACCCAAATCGCTGCCATGGGTAATCTCACTGCCTTTGGCACGCAGATACTCAATCGTCTCATAGTGGGTCATGCGTTTGAAGGGAGCATCCGCAGCCCTTAGAGCCACTTTATCCCTTTCCAGAATATCAAGCTCGGAATCACATTTATCTAAGACGGTGCGTATCACAAGGCGGATTAGCTCCTCCTGAATCTGCATGTTTTCGTCATGTTCTACCCATGCAGCTTCCGCGTCCATCATCCAAAACTCGGTTAAGTGCTTTCTGGTTTTAGAGCGTTCAGCGCGGAATACGGGACCAAAATCATAAACTCTACCCAGGCTCATAATACCCGTTTCTAGATATAATTGACCCGATTGTGAGAGGTATGCCTTGCCTTCGTCGAAGTATTCCAAATCGAATAAAGTGGTGGTACCTTCGCAGGCATTGGGCGTTAAAATAGGGGAATCGAAACGGAAAAAGCTGTTGTTATTCAGATACTCGCAGATGGCATAATATACTGTGTGCCTTATTCTTAGGATTGCCCACTGTTTGGACGAACGAATCCAGAGATGACGATTGGAGAGCAGGAAATCTGGTCCGTGTTCTTTTTTACCGATCGGGTATTCTTCTGCCAGTTGGAACACATCCACCCCGCTAATCGCCAGCTCAAATTGATTTTCTAGCTTTTGGTGAGGTTTGGCGATTCCCGTAAGGATGAGGGATGATTCCAGCGTAAGACGCTTGGCTCTTTCGAAAGTCTCTTCTTCCAAATCTGGTTTGAATGCTACGCTCTGAATTTCGCCAGTGCCATCGCGAAGGATGATGAATACCAGTTTTCCGCTGTGACGGATATTGCGTACCCATCCCTTTAAACAGATTTCCTCACCTAAGTGTTGGGCAATATCTTTTACAAACACTTGCTTCATAATGCTTTCCTATTTCTTCATTGCTTGGTTCTTGGTCTGAATTTGTTTAATAATCTTTAGGGCAATATCCAATGCTCTAGTACCCGCAACGCCATCTACGATCGGTTTGGTGTTGTTAATGATACACGCCACAAAGGATTCCAGTTCCATGGTAAGCGCATCTTTGGGGCTATCGCTCACATCGATGGCTTGCACATCCACCAGTTGTTCTGGTTTAATATCCGTGGAACCCATCAGTAATTGGGGAAGAAACTGCATGATATTGGCAGATTTCTTCATGATGCGCACCTGCTTCGCCACAAAATCCATTGAGATATAGCTATCCCTCTGGAAAAAACGTATTTTACGCTCTTGTTTCATGGACACGCGGGAAGAGGTAACATTGGCAATTGCGCCATTGGCAAACTCTATCCGAGCATTGGCAATATCGATACTGGGAGTGAGAATATTCACTCCGCTGGCACGTATTTCGGTAACCGGACTATGCACAAAACTGAGGATGAGATCGATATCGTGAATCATCAAATCCAACACCACAGGCACATCCGTACCGCGGTGGTGAAAAGTGGAGAGCCGGTGCGATTCGATAAACATCGGCTCACCTATTTCATGTTCTATATTCAGGATAACGGGGTTGAAACGCTCAATATGCCCCACTTGGATAATCAACTTACGCTGTTCCGCCAAAGCAAGCAGTTCTTCTGCCTGGCTCAGTTCGCTGGTAATCGGCTTTTCCAGAAAGATATGCTTTCCAGCCAATAAAGCCGGTTTTGCCAGCTCGTAATGAGCGGTGGTGGTGGCAGCGATATCGATGGCATCACATGCATCGAGCAGAGCTTCATAGCTTGGGAATGCCTTGGTATCCAGCTTTTTGGCTATTTCATCGGCACGGGCTTGGTTGCGATCGTAAATCCCCGCTAAACAAGCACCTTCGATGCTCTGAAACTTGCGGGCATGGTGCTGTCCCAGGTGGCCAACGCCAACAACTCCTATCCTGATCATCTTGTTTTACAGCTTTTTGGCGAGGACTTTTAGCATATCCTCTGTCATGCTCTTAAGATTATACTCAGGCTTCCAGTTCCATTCTTGTTGGGCACTGGTTTGATCCATGGAATTAGGCCAACTATTGGCGATAGCTTGCTTGATTGGATCTACTTTATATTCCATGCGGAACTCGGGGATGTGTTTTTTGATTTCGGCGCTAATCATTTCGGGATCGAAGCTCATGGCAGTTACGTTGAAGCAATTGCGATGAATAAGCTTGGAGGGATCTGCTTCCATAATTTCCACGCAGGCACGCAGAGCGTCGGGCATATACATCATGTCCAAAAAGGTGCCAGCGCCAAGGTTACAGGTGTAGCTCTTGCTCTTAATGGCTTCGTAGTAAATCTCCACGGCGTAATCGGTAGTTCCGCCACCGGGAAGGGTAACGTTCGATATTATCCCGGGATAACGCACACCACGTGCATCCACACCGAACTTCAGGTGATAATAATCGGCTAAAAGCTCAGCGGCAACCTTAGAGATGCCATAAACTGTGGAAGGACGCATTAAAGTGTCTTGCGGAGTATTATCCATGGGAGTGGTAGGTCCAAAAGCACCGATGGAAGAAGGCGTAAACACCGCTCCCTTAACTTCACGCATCACTTCCAGAGCGTTAAGCTGACTTTCCATATTTATCTTCCAAGCAAGGGGAGGATTTCCTTCACCCTTGGCAGAAAGCACGGCAACCAGATTGATAATGCTATCGATCTTGTGTTTTTTCACAATTTCATGAAGCTTAGCAGCTTCCAAAGCATCCATATTTTCACAGGGTCCACTCTCCATAATTGCTTCAGGAAGCGGGGTGCTGCGATAAGCTGCGACTACGGCATGATTGCCATAAATGTTTCTGAGATAGGGTACAAGTTCCGAACCAATTTGTCCGGCAGCGCCTAAAACTAAGATGTTTTTCACACGATACTCCATTCTATCAGTTATTTTTATTCTAGAGTTCCATTTATTTTCATCTGGGGAGGCTTGTCAACTCTTTATTTCGTGCAGCCATTACTTTAGATAACTTATATAGCTCATTATGGACATTTGAAGTAGTTCCTTGGACATCCGCAACGGAGTTCATCGGGATCTGATCGGGATCTAATCGGGTTAACACCCGATCAACACCGCTTCAGAAGGGGTTTGTTTCTGTTTCGGATAAACAAGCATAGTTAGCACACGAGGCGTGTGCAGCTACAGTGTCATACTGTGTGCTTTTATTAATGGCTTAGCTTATCGACAGCTTCAGATAGTGGTAACACTTCCAAGCCTAGTTGGTGGATATAATTGATGATTTCCGCAAACACACTCGCCGGGCAATTGTCTTCATATGAGCTGGAGGCATCGCCTATCCTATGAAAACCAAGTACCACAAGGCTTTCATGGTTTACGATACCACGCCTGATACGTTCCTTCATTAGGGAGGCAGTCCAACCGTTTTGATAGGGGAAATAGCCCAAACTGTGCCTGTCAATCGGCTGAAACATGGCAAAATCTATGCTTCCCCGGATATTCTGATAATAATGCAAAAGGATGGGATAATACTCGGCAGGGCAATTACCAAAAGGGATGGCGAATGAAATCGGGTTAACACCAATATTTTGTAGATATCTAAAGTCATCGCCAATGGCAAGCTCTGCTTGCGGATAGTTTTGCTGAGGAAGATGCTCATGATTTAGGGAATGTCCGCCAATCTCCCAATTATATTGGTTGTTTAGAGATTTTACCTCATCTACACTAAGTAAGCCATTCTGCCCCAATTTGCCGCTATTCACAAAGCAACTGCCCCGATATCCATATTGTGACATGATGGGCAACGCGACAGAAAACACATTGGCGTTCTGATCGTCGAAAGTGATGACGATTATTGGTGGAGCTTGCGGAGGCTTGGTAAGCAAATTACACGAAACCGTAAGCAACAGTAATATTAGCAGCAACAATGTGCTAATGAACTTATATGCCATAGCTTAGCTCTGCTTGTAGCCCAAATAAGTGTCTGCTTTTGATAATGCTATTTTGTTCCAAGCGGTAAAATATCCCCAATCTTTGGTGCTTTGCCATGCGCCACTCTGCAAGAAAGTGATAGCTATGGGTAGATTGTTTATCATAAGTGTCAAGAGTAAAGCCCGGAGTAAGCGAGAAAGACGCTATATCATAACTAAAGGATGTCTGGAAATGTTGGAGTGCATTTTGCTTTGGCTCAAGCTGTATGGATTCGGCGTTTACATATATAAAGCTTCGCAACGTTGGTTTTATACCCAGTTCGAGCTGAGAAAGGGTGCTGAAATGCTCTTTGGTTAACCCGTGTTTGGGATAATAACTGAGTGCAAGCTCCGAATGCAACTGAACACTTTTAGTATTCCAATTAACACTCGCTGCAGAGATGCTAACCGGGGTTCGCCAAAAAGTATCCATTGCCCTGGTCTCTTGTGTAAAAGAAAGCTGGAGGGAATGATCTGGATTTTCCCAC
>JALNXT010000076.1 GCA_023230245.1 Candidatus Cloacimonadota bacterium | reverse complement strand
AATTTGGGTGACTACATTTTCAAGCTAACATCGGATGCCAACCCGCTCCTCTTAAGCATCTAAAAGGTTAGCTTGAAAAATTTCGGGGGGATGCGTGCTTTCTTGGTTTTCCTGTCTCAAGAACACAAAACCCATGCTTATACAAAAAAGAGTGCGCATCGCTGCACGCACTCTTATGATGTGTAAAATTAGCCGTTATTCCGATTCTTCCATCCGCTTTTGCTCTTCATGGGGATCGGTAAATTCCACCGTTTCGGGATCAAATTCATCGGGATCAAAACCTTCTTCATACCATTCCGAAACGTCTTCGTAATCTTCTGCTTTGGGGTTTTGCAGCACTTCTAAATGGTAATAATAAGCCCCCAAACCTCCGCAATCTTCGGGAGGGCAGGCACCCTTACCGCCGGTGCAAAGAGGGTAAACTACATCTTCCTTTTCGGGCGTAACCTTTTCCAGGGTAAGCTTGTGCCGCCAATCGTCCCCGAAATCGTAAATATAGGTGGCAGAAGGATTCTGCAGACTAAAGAAATCGCGGATAAACTCATTGGTGCTCTTCATGTGATCATCTGACAGTGGATGACCAATCTGCACATTGCGTTTGGTGCGAGGTGAATACATGTTAAATTGATGCAAATGGTAATCTTCCCAGCACATTGCATCCTGAATCGCTACATGTAAATCCCAAAAACGATAGTTTCCGGGCACAATTATCTTTCTCCAAATGGGTGGTTTGCTGCCTATCAGGGTGATTTTGAACTGGTAAACTTGATTGATTTGCTTTCTCATAACCTCTCTCGCTACTGCTAATTAGTATGAATTACCTGTATTGTTGCAAATATCTTCAGCAAGGCAATGGAGTCAAGCAGAAATATATTTAGAGCCCTTATGTCGTTATCGGGGAGGCGGTAATGGCAGAAAACGGGAGATACCAAATACCTGCTATTTGCCGATTATAATCCGGTAATAACAGGTCTTTTTGCGATTAGGGCTTACAAAATGTGTGATTTTCCTGTTAAATACCTTTGCCATTGTTGAGCCTGTTAATGACACATCTTCGGGGGTTTTAGCTGCATTACTTTCTCTATCTCGGCATCAACTTCAGAAAATAGTTCTCGGGATTGATCAAATCAAGCTTTGCCTCAGGATAGGCATTTTGGAATGCCCTGGTCACAGGTTTCTTTTTGGGATTCCATTTTATCTCAGAAGCTGTGATTTGACCATTTAGAATCTCTAGGTAATCAATTTCTGCAGCAGTTTTGGAGCGCCAGAAATGGGCTTTACCGAGCAATTTGTGATTGTTCCGGAGCTTGGCAAGCTCTGAAACCACATAGTTTTCCCACAATTTACCGATATCATCACGTAAATCAATAGCCCTAAAATCAGACAGCAAGCTATTGCGGATGCCATTATCCCAAAAATATATCTTGCGCGAGCGTTTGATCTCATTGCGCTGATTGGTGCTAAAGTTTGGCAAGCGGAATATGATGAAGGCGCGTTCCAAAATCAGGATGTAGCGGGCAATGGTGTCCGGGTCAGAACTAAGCAATTGGGCAAGTTCACTATATGAAACTTCGCAGCTAACCTGTAAAGCCAAAGCTTGCAAGAGCTTTTCGATCAATTCCGGCTTACGGATGTCATGCAGAGTGAAAATATCTTTGTACAGATAGTCCGCTCCCAGATTGCTGAGGTTTTCGATCTCCTGACCAGGCTTGGTTACCACTTCCGGATATGAGCCATAGAGAAGGCGCAGCTTCATATTAGCGATTTCGGTGGGCAGATTTGTGTGCATGGCCAATTCTTCAAAGGCTAAAGGATAGAGATGATATTCCCATTTGCGGCCGGTGAGCGGTTCATTTAGCTTATCACTAAGTTCAAATGCGGAAGAACCGCTTACCAAAACTTGTATTCCCGGGAAAGTGTCCACGATGATCTTGATAGTAAGACCGATATTCTCAACTCGTTGCGCTTCATCCAAAATTATCAGCTTGCGTGCGCCGATCACGCTTCTCAGCACTGACGCATTCTGATTTGAGAAAATCCTGCTAACCTCGGTTTCATCACAATTGTAAAAATCCGCCTGATCTTGATAATCCCGATAAATCTTCTTCAATAACGTAGTTTTGCCACTCTGACGGGGTCCGATGATCACCACTGCTTTGTCCTGAAACAAGCGCTGTCTGATGCTGTGTTCTATAGTGCGTTCTATCATATTCTTACCTCAAAACCAATATTGGCATAATAACATAATATGTCAAGGATTACCTGCTATTTGCGGGTTATGATCCGAGAAAAGCAGGTATTTAACGAAGAGCAAAAGCGTAAAAGCACCGAAAAGCGCTAGAATTGCAAAGTAGCTTTCAAACCTGTTTCACCTTTCCACTTCCATGGCGGGCAGTTAAGGAACAGCTTTCAACAGTCTGGCGCTTATTATCGAGCCTGAGTCTGTATTGCTGACGATTAGCAGCTTACCCTTCATTTGTCCCAGGTAATCTACACACAAGCCAATACCAAAGCCCGTTACCAGCCCGGAAGAGTCCTTTTTCTGCTTGTTGCGGGATAATAGGGCATCAACCTCAGCTTTGGACATGCCGGAACCGTGATCACAGAAATCAATGTATATATGCCTGGCATCTTCCCGTATGCTAATCTTTATCTGTGAATCGTGCGGAGAAAACTTCAGGGCATTATGTAACAGATTCCGAAACACAACCTGCAAGAAAGATGATTCGGCAAGCACAATTTTGCTTTTATCGGCGGGAATAAGAACCTGGATGTTTTTAAGACTAGCCATATTTCTATACAGCGAAACAGCGCTTTTCAAGATGGGAATAATGTTCACTTCCGCCAGAATCAGCTTTGCTCCCGGTTGGCTGTTTCTTATCCAGAACAAAATATCATTGATGATCGCGATCGAGTTATCGGTAGAAACAGACATCTGCCCAAGCAACTCCGCTAATTCGGCATCGCTGAAACTGCCAGCAATAATCATCTTTATCGCCTGCGAAACGGACGCGATGGGTCCCCTGATATCGTGCGCAATAACCGATACCAACCCACTAAGAAAGCTAACGTGCTTCTGCATCTGGATATTGGCAGCATTTAGCTGTTTAGACTTTTGCGAAACAATACGATTCTTTTTGCTCAGTTCGATGTTGCCAAGACGATATATTTCCGCATGTTGCTCTGTTTTCTTGCGGTAGAAATCTGCTTCGGATTGGGCTAACATCAGCTTGGGGTTTTCGTGGAACAGTTTGTTATAAGTTTCAAAGTATTTTTCGTGATACGCGAGTGCTTTTTTATGTTGATTCTGGTGTTTGTGGATGATATACAATAGCTTATAGTTTCCCATCAAAACGGTGGGATTATCTATCTCAAGGGCTTGTTTCAGGCTTGCTTTCACTTGTCGGGAGGCTTCTTCGATGTTGCCCATTTCATAATAAGCCCAGCCAATGTTCAGATTGGTAAATGCGATGGAGTATTGATCTTTGTTTTCTACATACGTAGCCAGCGCTTTATTATAGTATTCTAGGGAGGTATCATAATCTTTCAGATTCCGGTATATACTACCCAGAGTTGTAAGCGTTATGGCAGTTTCCACGGCGTTTGCATATTTCTCTTTCAGTGCTAGGCTTTTTGAGGCATACTGCAGCGCCTTTTCGTAATCTCCCATCTCTGTGTAAAGACTGCCAATATTGCCATAGCTGGAAGACAGATAGCGGTAGCTGCCACACTTTTCAAATATTGCGGTAGCCTGCAGATTTAGCTCTAGGCACTTATCAAACTGCTGTAATCTCCAGTAGGTATTGGCAAGATTCAGATAGTTTGTTCCCACGTCCTGTTCCGAACCGAGTTCTTCATCAATCTTCAGCGAATTGTAGTGGTTTTCCAGAGCTTTCTGGCATTTGTCCATCATGGCATAGGCAATGCCAAGGTTGTTATGAATATCTGCTTTTTGGCGCGGGTCTTCAATTTCGGCAATGATGGATTCCCAGCATTCAATTCCCTGTAGAAACTCACCATGCACCATATAATTTACCGCTATGCCATTTACAGCCTTGATTTTGTAGTAATTGTTATGATGCTGTTCGGCAATCATGCGGAGCTCCTGATATTGAAGCAAGGCTTCATCATAGTTCCCAATCCGCCCCAAGCCTTCAGCACGCATCACCATCAGTTTCAGTTTAGTATCGATGCTGCACTTATGCTTAAACTTCTTTAGAAAATCGTCTATGGCTTCAATTACCGGCTGGATTTCGCTACTGCTAAGCCCATTGATACCATCCTTACTTTCCCAAACCTTCTTTAATGGTTCGGAGAAGTAATTCATGAAGTCATGTTTCATTAAGCTACCTCTACATTCCTAAACAAATACTATGCCGTGCTTGCCGCAAATCGTAACACTCTTTGCCACCAGTTAACTGCATTTTGCATGGTTGAATATAATTGATTTACTGTCAAGCACAATATTGCCACCCCAATAAGGACAAGTGCCTGTTTACTTCAATTCATGCAGATTGTAATCCGCAGAGCCAAGCCCGATGCTATCTAAATGGGCAAAATCAAGGGGAAATTCTGCAAACCCTGAAGCCCATATAGTAAATGCTAGTGGTCACACTATCGTGTGCCCTATATTCAACAGTGCAGGAGTTGGGATAGTGCGTAAAGCTACCACCCCGGATGATACAGCTATCCCCGCCTGCTGAGCCAGTAGGATTAGTTTGTGGAGTGTTTGCATAAGAGCCATTATTGTCCCAGCACAATTCATAAACGTTGCCACTCATATCAAAGAACCCAAGCTCATTGGCGAGCTTTCCGCCTACAGGGTGTGTGCTATAATCAGCATTGCTTGAATACCAAGCCACAGCAGTGATGTCATTACTCCCACTGTAAGTGTAGCCCTGCGTCTGGTTGCCGCCTTTGGCAGCAAACATCCATTGCATCTCCGAGGGCAAGCGGTAGCCACTCACTGTCCAGTTGCAGCTTACATTAGCGCGGTTATTATGGTTTGTATTCCAGCCTAAAGGCCAAGTGTCCGGATTGGTGCCATAAATGCTGTAGGTGTAACAAGGCGTCAAGGCTTCCTGCATGCTTCTTCTATTACAATATTCGATAGCGTTGAACCAGGAAACATAATAAACTGGATTAGTGCTGCCAACTCCGTAACCAGAAGCAGGATTGCTACCCATCACCGCCTGATACTCAGCCTGCGTAAGCTCATATTTATCCATGTAAAAGCTGCTGAGCGTTACATCGGAAGTGCCATTATTGAAGGTGCCACCTGCCACCAGGATGAGGTTGTCCTGCTCCGGCATTGTAGCACAAACATAAAAGAAATCTCTCGCCAGCTCTGGGCTAAGCTGATAGGATAAGGTGCCCGAAGGTAGGGTAGTGAGAAGTGTCCATACCTCAGAATCAACAGGTTCAGGAACGATAGCATGATAGATGGTATAGCCCGTTGCGTTTGTTATTGCCGTCCAGCTTAAAAGCATTTGCTCCGAGACAGTTAGCTCCAACTGTGCTACGGGTGCGTTACGTGTTTCCGCTACAGAAGCGGTAGCTATATTGCTGCTTAGACCAAAGGCTGCGGATAGCAGTAAACACATCGCAGTCGCTAGAAATGCTTTACGCATATATTCCTCCATTTTGCCACCCTGCTGGTGACGGTTGTTATTAAAACTACAAATCCTATTTTATTGGAATGGCTATTTTGTGTCAACAGCATTTTGCTGCACTGGGCGAGTTTGGATGGGTGACGTCCCCGTCGCCCCCTGCTCACTAAGCTAGAACAAATATAGTGCTAAAGCAAAGCTCGTGTTGCTGGATCCGACGGGGACGTCGGATATCCAAATCACTTCAATTCATGCAGTGTGTATTCCGCAGAGCCAAGCCCGATGCTTTCCGCATAGGCAAAGGTCTTGTATCCTTTGAACTTCTTGCCTTTTTCTTTTGCCATATCGTAGCAGGCTTTGTCTATGGCAACGGGATCGCTGCTGATAAAGATGCCAAAGTCTTCCATAATGGGGGTCATTTTCTTGCCGATGCAATCGCAACCGGAGGTTATGTTCATGGCGAAGTTCATGTAGATATTATGCTTATTTAGCTGGGCTGCAAAAGCACCTTCCACCACCTTTTCGATGAAGGGATGCCCAATCCCGATAAACTTGGCAATGTTTCTGATAGACATAATAGTTATCGCTTTGTAGGGGCAAATAGCCATGCAAGCACCGCAACCGATACACTTATCCTTATCGATGTAAGATTTCTTGCCGATATTAAGCGCATCCACGTTGCAACGGCTTTTACAGAGATTACACTGCCGGCATTTTCGGCTGATAATCCGTGGTTTTTCTCCCATATGCATCGCCAGTTTGCCTCCCTTGGCAGCGTGCCCCATGGAAAGCTGCTTGATAGCCCCACCAAAACCCGCAATATCATGCCCTTTGAAGTGGGATAGGATAAGCAGCTGGTCGTAATCCAGAAAAGCCTTGCCAATCTTGAAGGTTTTGAAATGCTTTTTGTTGATTTCCACTTCCGCAAAGTTCTCGCCATGCTCACCATCCGCAAACACAATGGGAAGCTGCGTAAAGCCATGCTCTTCCGCTGTTTTGGCATGCAGCTCTTGCTTATAGCGTTGCCCGCCATACAGTACATTCGTCTCTATGTAACAGGATTCGATCTCCCGCTCCCTAAGGTAATCTATAATGCCAAGATAGTCGCAATAAGGTAGCTTAGTGAAAAAGAGATTGACAGGTATAATAAGATGAAAAATAGTGTGCTTGGTCGTTTGACCTTAGATAGAGTGTAAGAGGTGAGAACTTAAAATGTTCTCAGGAGAATATCAGTAACAATGAGTTGGAATTTATACCAACCTTTGGGTCTCAACTTAACTAACTTTACTTAAGAGGAGATGTGATGAAGTTACACAGGTTTATGCTATTGATACTTGTTTTAACAATGGTTTTGGTATCATGCTCTAAGAAAACAACTGAACCACTTAATACAACGTCTCAGATGATTAAAGTGCAAGGTGGTACTTTTAATAACGGTGCTTCTGAAGTCACAGTGAGTACTTTTTATATTAATAAGTACGAACTCACCCAAACTGATTTTGAGTCAGTTATGGGGGTAAATCCGTCATATTTCGTAAATGTACCTGATGGTCCAGTGGAAAATGTTACTTGGTTTGATGCTATTGAATG
>JALNXT010000075.1 GCA_023230245.1 Candidatus Cloacimonadota bacterium | reverse complement strand
TTAGCCAGGCTTCGTCTAAAAAGCGATCAGGATTGTTGCCACGCACGTAAGGTGCCGAGCCGGGGAGGCTCTGGCAAAAGTTCAAATCGGCAATATCCTCTTTACGATAGATGGGTTGCAACGTAATCCCTTCATAGGTCTTAGTCCGCATCACTTTGTTAAAATCAGCACCTTTCAGCGTATCTTCTACTGCTTTCAGCCATTCATCGTAACTGGGGGCAGCAAAGCTGTCCAGTAGGTTCAGCTTATCTTCTTTTACCACGCTCTTGTCTCCCTTTTCAATATCTAATTTTGTTTTTCTATTAAAGCTTTAATGGGTTTCATGCCAAAGGCGGAACCTTGCTGAATGGCATCCAGGATCGCTCCACCACCGGTGAAGAAATAGTATTTAGGGTCAATCTGCGCTCTTGCAAACACACCGGGGAGATATTCTTTAAAATCCTGAATCGTATCTCCACCGCCAAATAGCTTTACCGCTTTGTCGCAGTTATCTATCAGGCGATACATTGCCATGCTGCCTTCCGGGAACAAAGTAGTGTAGCCCATCACGGCATTTACAAAGAAGCTTCCCGCTTCGGTAAATATCTCACTTATCTCTTCCAGCTCAAAGCTCTGAGGGGCAATATCCAGCACAAAACCAAGCTTTGTCCCCTTAGGGATGTCTTTTATGTTCTGCACTTTCCAGCTATTGGCATCTCTGTATTCAATACCTTTGTTTTCTATGATAAAGGGCAGTTCCACAATCTTCGCCGCATGTTCGCCACTATCTTTGATGAACTTTTCAGCTTGGGCAATGTCTTCTGCGCTAACCCCTTCGATTTGCACCCCATATTTATAGCAGAGATAGGCATTATAGATAACCCCGCCGAGGATGAGGTGATCGGCAATCTTGATAAGCGAAGACAGCGGCCCTATCTTGGTATCAAACTTTGCGCCTGCCACAATCCCTACTAAGGGACGCTTGGGGCTAAATACAGCTTGCAGGCTATCCACTTCTTTCTGCATCAAAAGTCCCGCATAGGAAGGAAGGTATTTCACGATTGCATAGGTGCTGGCATGTGCTTGCCAGGAGCCAAACGCATCATTAATATAAACATCGGCATAGCTGGCGAGTGCTTTGGCAAAGATATCGGCTTTCTCGTCCTTAGCCTCTTCGCCTTTAAACCAGCGGGTATTGGGCAGATAGACAAAATCCACCTTCCCAGCCTTTAGTTTATCAATAGAGTCTTGCAAAGGGTGAATATCCGAAATACCCTCTTTGGAAGTGGCGGTTAAAGCCGGAACTATGCCTGTTAGCTGAAGCTTATTCTCCAGATACTTTACAATAGCTTCCACGGCATCTGCTTCAGAGATAGTGATATCACCGGTAGTTTTGTCATAGGGACGCCCCACATGGCTCATCAATATGGGCAAGCCCCCTTGTTTAAATATATGTAAAAGAGTGGGAATAGTGGCATCAATACGCATGGTGTCTTTAATTTTCCCTTTTTTCACCACGTTATGATCCATCCTAACTAAACAGACCTTACCCCGAAGGTCGGCATCCAGCATTCCGGGCATCTTGTTCATCTTTCTTATCTCCTTATATTCAATATAGATAGCTTTAGTGTTTTAGCCTCTAAGACCAAATCTTTAGTTCTGGGTATAGTAAAGATAGATAGTTATATCGTCAAGAAGTTTTTAGCTTACAGTCTCAGTATCTGAATTGAGATAGTCCAAAAAACACAACCATTGCATTGAATGAATAGTTATGTGAGGGTATAGATAAGTGCTTTTCAAAGTGCTTTTCAGCGATTATTATTTTGCCCTTGCTTTACGACATATATCTCCTATATATCCCCCGTATATCATCCGTATATTATATATGGATGATATAGGGATGTTAATCTTGTGCTTGACATCCTCAAGCAGGGGCAAAAAATGGAGAAAAACAAGGGAGGATAAATGAAAGTAACCTTAAAAGCAGGATTGAAGGGCTATTCAGGCAAGTTCGATGATATGATATATTACTATCATCCCCGCCTGCGACGCACCCTGATGCGTCACAAACCGGAACACGTGAAACCAACTCCTATGAACGATACTTACCGCAGCGTGAGCAGGAATCTAAAGGCATTGGCAATATCGGATGCTTATAAAGCAGATTTTTCTACCTACCTCAGCAAATTGCGCGATGAGCAGGAAGATGTCCATTATGTATCCTGGTACAATTTGTTTATCAAGATGATGTGGGCACTGCAGGCTGCTAATCCTGAAATAAACCTGGCAACGCTTAGCAGAACACAGATAGAGCAGGATAATCTACCCTGCATTTCGGTGAAAGCAGCGGTGGAAGCTGGATTGTTGCAACAGGTGAAAGGCTATAAAAGCTTAAACGCTTTGATTTAGTATTTTTTGACTTATATAATCGGCGACGATAACATAGATATAGAACACTGCGAGCTACGACTTCGCCGATTTATGAGTTAAAAGAATATATTTGTATTAGCACTCGCCTCGAGTGCTCACAGCCGAGGCGGCTGTGGTTACAACATCGCCGATTTATGAGTTAAAAGAATATCTCTGTTTTATTTGTATTAGCATTCGCCTCGAGTGCTAACAGCCGGGGCGGCTGTGGTTACACGTGGGTTATGCTTATAGAGTTATTTTGCTGTAAATATTGAAGCTGATGGGGTAACCTGTTGCGCTGAGGATGCTTTTATGAGATGCTAATACCCACTCTTCTTTGTCATAGGGCGGGAAGTGTGTATCACCCTCGAAAGTGGCATCAATGAAGGACAGGTATAGTTTGTCGGTTAATGGCAAAAACTGTTTAAATACTTCGGCTCCACCAGTAATAAAAACCTCATTGTGCTTTGCGATTGCCATGATCTCTTCCACACTATAGGCAATCTCTGCACCTTCTGCACTAAAATCCTTGTCGGTGGTAAGCACAATGTTTCTGCGCCCGGGCAAGGGTTTCCCAATGGATAGCCAGGTTTTCCTGCCCATCACCACAATCTTGCCCATGGTTTGCTCTTTAAACCATGCCAAATCCTCGGGGATATGCCATGGAAGCTTTCCTTGCTTGCCGATCAGGGAGTTATTGTCTAGGGCAACAATAATGGAGATGCTCAAAACTGTCCGACGCGGAAAAAGGTGTCTATCTGCGGAATACCTGCTTGTTTGGCAGCAGCTAAAGTACCGTAAAAAAGCATTTTGCCACTATCCAGAAAGATGATTTTATCAGCAATGCGGTGAATGGATGCAAGCTCGTGGGTTACGATCACGATAGTCATATTAAGCTGTTTCTTTAAGTCCAGAATCAGCTCGTCGAGCGCGGCAGAAGTTATGGGATCAAGCCCTGCCGAAGGCTCATCACAGAACATTATTTGGGGATCCATCGCCATGGCACGGGCAAGGGCAGCACGTTTCTTCATACCGCCGGAAAGTTCGGAAGGGAAAAGGTGCAAGGCATGGGTTAGTCCCACCAGATTTACCTTGACTCTGATGATTTTATCGATAATATCAGGCGGTAGCTTGGTATGCAATTCCAGAGGAATGCTTACGTTATCGTATATGGAAATGGAGTTTAGCAAGGCTCCGTTTTGGAAGAGCATGCCAATCTTCTTCAAGACAACCGAAAACTGGTTCTCATCCATCTGTAAAACTTCTTCGTCCCAAAATTTAACGCTGCCGCTGAAAGGCTCGTAGAGGCGGAGGATATTCTTTAGCAGAGTGGTTTTGCCACAACCGCTGCCACCCAGTATAACAGTAACCTCGCCGGGAAGAATATCGACAGTAATGCCGTCCAGCACAGTTCTATCACCATATTTGGCAACGAGATTATTTACTGAGATGATGGGTTTTATGTCTTTCATTATAGATACAACAAGCTGAACATCGCATCCAGCATTATCACGGCAAAGATGGAAGCGACCACAGAGGCTGTCGTGGCTTTACCCACGCCCTCTGCCCCACCTTTTACCTGAAAACCAAAATATGAACCGATGATTACTATTACCCAGGCAAAAACAGTGCTCTTACCAAGGCTTATCACTAAATCTTTTAGCGTGATAATCTCTATCGAACGCGAAACAAAAGTATGCAGGCTAAGATCCAGGAAACCCAGTGCAATAATTCCGCCACCGATCATCCCCACCAAAATGGAAAAAGCAACCAGGATAGGCATTACAAAGGTAATCGCATGAAACTTTGGTACCACCACATAACGAATGGGAGATAGTGCCATCATCTTCAAGGCGTCTATCTCTTCTGTTACTTGCATGGTGGCGATTTCGGAGGCTATGGCAGAACCACTACGTCCGGCAATAATGATCGCCGTCATCATGGGACCCATTTCCCTAACCATGGTAACTGCCAACAGATCGGCAATAAATACATTTGCACCGAAATTACGTAACTGGACGGCAGATTGAAGAGAAAGAATGAAGCCAATAATGAAGGAAAGCAAAGCCACTATCGGCAAAGCCTGAGAACCGAGTAAAGTCGCTTGCTGAACCAGCGAGCCTTTACGTTGCCCTTTATGATTAAATATCCCTACAAATGACCAGTAGTATATCTCGGAAGCGAGCAGCATAGCCTGGTACATGCTTTCATAAGCCACAATCACAGAATTGCCTATATTCTCGAAGAAGCCTATATTTACAATAGGTTCAGGCACAGGAAGTTTTAAGGACGAAAAGGTGGTGATGATCTCTTGAATTTCATCCGATGCACCCTTTATAAGTAACACTCCCTGTGATGCATATTTTATCTGAATGGCATCCAAATATGCTACCCCGGCATTATCGATACCGCTTACTCCCGTTAGGTCTATCATCGCAGGTTTATCTTTGCCCAGCAAGGCTTTGGATTCTTGCATCAATTGGGGTACGCTTTTTGCAGAAAGCTCTCCCATGAAGTACAGAACGTTGTTAGTTAGCTTACAAGGCATCTCTCACCTAATAGAATAGAGAAACGCGGAGGAAGGAACTGCCATCGTAAACAACCCACGGCTTTTTAACCTTGTCATATTTAATGTTCACGTTTACATCTATCGAGATATTTCGGTATAGACGGATGTTGAGGCTGTTATCGTTGTCAAGACGGTAATTGCTTTCCGCTGCGTTCATAGGAAACAGAACATCTAAAGTGGAGTTTAGGCTAAAAAACTTAAAGATATTGTTCGCTGAGAGTATTATTGTGCTTTCAATTCCCTTGGAAAAGAGATCCACATCTTCCTTGTAAACATCGTGCTTAGGCATCGTTGCCGTAGCGGGTACTTCCGAGACGAAGATATAGCTGTTGTTATTGTAATCCTGCTGCCAGCCATAGCCACCCCGCAAGCTCATCCAGCTATTGCTACCAAAATTAATCCGATATGTAAGTCCGGTTCCTTCCTTCAGTCTCAGAGGATAAAAAGCCTTTTTGCTCGTCATGCTCGGTTGATCAGTTTTATAACTAACTTGGGTACCTTCATTATCCAAAAGAATATAGTCCTTGTTCATGGTAAAGAAGGTAGTTTCATCGAAGAAGTGAGTGTTTTGATCTGCTCTTCCATAAAAGGCAAAGTTCTTGAGGAATGCCTTTTTCTCAAAAGGATATAGCAATAATACGCTCTTTAGCGAATAATCATCCAGATTGAAACGGAAATCCGTATCGTTGGTGATATTTAATCCGAGCTTGTACAAACTCCTGGAAGTGAAATGAAAAGGCCGTATTTTTTGGTGAATATCTAAGTTGTTTTCAAATTGCGCAGCAGCGTTGAAACTCATTGATGGCTTGCTTTTATCTACATTATTATTGGATGAAACACTAACATTGCCATGAATTGCCCCTTTGTGAATACGCTTTGATCCCAAACCGAGATCGTCATCTGCGAAGACACCGGCACCAACAAACACATTTGTTTCAGCAGTTGGATCAACGATAATAGTTAAGGTCTTTCTGTCACCTTCCTGCAGGGGAACAGTGGCAAAATTGCGCATATCACTCCAAGAACCACCTCCTAATTTAACCATATAATGGCCTGGAGGTAATAGCCAGAGCTTGTCCATAGCACCTATTTCGTCATCACCCATGGATACCATACCCCCGCTATAATTCTTGTAACCTAGCCCAGATGTGTCTTTAACCCAGATATCATAGCCCATACGCACTCTTGTCTTGGATTCATCAAGGATTACCACCTGCAATTCACCCCATTGAGGGATGAGCACAGAGCGCTGTTTAGGCTGTATTTCAACAGGTATGGCAATTTCTCTTTCTTCACCAACGGTAACCCTATAACGCCCGGGTACCATGGGAACTACGTCATTCATGTATTGTTCATCTATACTAATCACCGTATTAAGGCTATCCAATCCCTCAATTGTATATCGTATCTGCTCATCGGTAATTGTTTTAGTCTTCACAGATAGTTCCCCATAGGTAACTACAGCCGCACTTTGCGCCATGCTTTCAAGCACAAAGCGTTCTACCTGACTTTTGGGGGCATTAGGGGCGGAATCACTGATCTTAATCCCGCTAAAGTACAGGTTGCATTTAGCGGCAAAGAGGTTAGTCTCTTCCATAATCATTTCGTTAAAGGCTTGCACCAGATATACCATGGAGAGATCATTGAGATCCATATAGCGTTCATTCCTGTGTGCCAATACGATAGCTTGATTACTGGAATCACGCATCACGAATTCCATCCGTAAATAAGCCTTAGGTTCCACGCCATCAATCTTCTCAATATTTAAGACATTGGTTTCCAAAAAGTAGTTCGGGTTTTTATCCAAAACCTCATTGCGAGATATTTGCTCGAACAAATTGTAAGCACGAAGACGCTGTACGACAATATTGGGGATGGCGTCTCGGAGCTTGGTAGCCCAAACATCGTTCTGCAGGTACTGAACACTGTAAAAATTCTTTTTCACCACGATCTGATTGCGGTCATAAGTTTTAGATAAGCTCGTATCTAAAACCTCTAATATCTTACCGGTATTATTGGGACGATGTAATTCTGCTTTTTCACCCGAGCTTTGATAATCCAAAATATAGTAATTGGTAACGGTTTTATCTACCTTGCCAAAACAACCTGATAGTAAAAAAAGAACTAAAGTACAGCCTACAATCAAATTGATAAAGTTCATTCTACGCATCATTCCTCCTAATTACCCCGTAACAAAATTGAGGGAGTATCCGATATCTGGCGAGTAAACTCTTTTAGGTTTTCACTAGTTTCTGACATAG
>JALNXT010000074.1 GCA_023230245.1 Candidatus Cloacimonadota bacterium | reverse complement strand
TCCCCGCTTTCACTGGAAACCCTGTGCGGATGGGTGATAAACTGAATGTCATACTTGCGTCCATACAAGCTGTAGGAAATCTCGCTAAGCGCTTCTTTGTAATTCTGATTCAGGTAATTTGCCGAGAATTGAGTAGCCACACGGATCATCAATGCTTTATCGGTCATATCTACTAGTTTTGTATCAGAAAACCACGTCTTGAAACTCTGGGGATTAATGTTCTCTTCCAGCTTATCCAGAACGTTTTGCCAAATGTCTTGATCCATAAGTCCTATTCCTAAAAAGTTATTTATCCACAAATCGAGTTGGTGCGCTTTGCAAGGCTTTCGGCTTATGTTATCTCGCTGATATTAAGTAATTTAGCTTTAATATTAAACTCAAGCTTCTGCTCTCAGCGATAAACTTATCCACATTTTATCCACATGAAAGGAACGCCGTATGCGTAAAAATCTCTCTCTTTGTAGGTTAGCAATTTCCCATGTTTGCTTTGCGACCAACCTCGCCAAAGAAAACTTCTCCCAAGATTTGTCAAGCAGCTAAACGTCCACAGGATGGTAGCTTAGATAAACTCATAATTAGCCAAGTCCTTTTAATTGTATAGCTATAGCCACAGATTATGTATATCTAAAATAAGCATAGAAAGTGCCTTATCTGTTGTATAGTATGAGCTTAGTGATTTTGATGATTTCTTTCACAGCTTTCTTACTTGCTTATCCGAAACCGATTAGATACTGTATTGATGCTGGTCCGATCGGGAGTTAACCCGATGAGATCCCGATCGGATCCCGATGAAACCCCTTGCGGATGAGCAAGGACGCCGTTCCTGGGAGGGTGGGTTTGGAGTGATGGAGTGATGGAGTGCTGCGGCACTCTCACTTTCGTAGGATCGGAGTCCTACGCTACCCAGCTTCCAGGCATCCCCCCGTTTTGTCGTTCCCGCGGAGGAGACTGTGTGAAAACTGCTGTTTGGACTTCAAGCAGCATCCTCAATTCCTTGTTTTAATTACGTTTACCTGAAGTCCATGGCGCATTGTTGCTCGTTGCCAAAGCATAGCGATTTGATTCGCCTTGAACTCCAGATAATCACCCAGCTTGGTTCATCTTTTGCAGTTTGTTCTTTTGAATGCTCTTTTTAATAATCCACTCCTTAATTTATTGTCTTTCAATGGGCTAGGTTCCCGCCTCCGCGGGAACGACAGTAGTAAAACGAGAACTAAAGAAAAAACGGGGAGACGCATACTAAAAAGCTATTTAAGCTTGACAAAAGAAAGGCTATATAGTGCGTAACACAATAGAGATAGTTACAAATGAAATACATGCTTTCGCATAAAAATAAAGAGGCTTTTGTATATGAAACTAAACACGTTTTCTTCTCTTCGTGACAACCGCACACGGGGGACAGTGGGTGATTTTATCTCCGATAACTTAAGCCCTGATTGCAGCTTATCCTTTGTTTCGGCATACTTCACCATCTATGCGTATTTGCAACTTAAAAACAAGCTGGATGAGATAGATACCCTACGCTTTCTATTTGGTGAACCTCGCTTTATATCCTCTATAGACCCTACCAAAACTGATAAAAAGCAATTTATGATCGAGGATGATAAACTGGTGATCCCCATGGAAAAACGCCTAGCACAAACAAGGACAGGAGCCTGGAACTGCTTACACCCTATATGGAATTGGGCAGTGAGCGACGTAAGGTGGCGGTGAAGGTAGTGGATATCTTTGGCAACGACACCATGCGGATAATAGAGATCGGCACAGGAGGGGAATGATGGGTAAGATAGTGGTGAAAGACACAGAGATCTGTTCCAAATAGCAGGAGGATGAAATGAATAACCTGGATGATTATAAGAAAGCTATTTTCGAGAGGCTAAAAAAACTAAATGAGTTTGGTTCGGAATATTGGCTGGCAAGGGATTTGGCTGCAGCCCTGGATTATAGCCAATGGCGTAATTTTGTAAACGTGATTGACAAAGCCAAAGAAGCTTGTAAGAATACGGGTAACAACGTGTTGGATCATTTTGCCGAGGTCAGCAAAATGATCAGCTTGCCTAAAACTGCAACAAGAGAAATCGACGATATTATGCTCTCTCGTTATGCTTGTTATTTAATTGTACAAAATGCTGATCCTGCCAAAGAAATAGTCGCTTTGGGTCAATCCTACTTTGCCCTAAAAACAAGAGAAAGGGAACTGGATGAAGAATACCAGCAATTATCTGAAGATAAAAAACGCTTGGCAATCAGGCAAGAGTTAAGAGAGCATAATAAACAATTGGCTGATGCTGCCAAAGACGCAGGTATTGAAGATGCAACAGAATATGCTGTGTTCCAGAACTATGGCTATATGGGCTTGTATGGAGGATTGAAAGCAAAGGATATACATATTCGCAAGGGGCTGAAGAAAAGCCAGAAGATCCTGGATCATATGGGCAGCACAGAACTAGCAGCTAACTTATTCAGGGCAACTCAAACAGAGGAAAAGCTGAGAAGAGAGAAGGTTAAGGGAAAGAAATTAGCTAATGATGTTCACTACACTGTAGGTAAAAAAGTGCGAGAAACCATTGAAGAACTTGGCGGAACTATGCCAGAAGATTTGCCTACACCGGAAGAATCCATTGCTAAGATAGAGCAAAAAAACAAATCTATTACTGAGGGGAAAAAAGAAGATTAAATAAAGAAAATTGTGGTGATGGAGTGCTGGAGTGTTGGAGTCGTTAACGCCAAACGTAATTATCAGTAAACTTTATCTTCAGGACTACAGCGGTTGTCCAGCAGTTTTTGACTTATAAATCGGCGGTGTTATCTTCGAAATAAAACACTAAGAGTTACAAATCGCCGATTTATGAGTTAAAAGAAAGCTGCGGTGAGGTGTTCTGTAAACATGCGTAGGATTCTGTAACAGCACTCGCCTCGAGTGCTAACAGCCGAGGCGGCTGTTATACTGCTGCCCAAGGAGCTGCATGCGTCTCGCATGCACTGGCATATTAGCTGCTCTTGCTGTAGAGTAAAAACAAGTGTACCAGTTTTGAGTGCCATAGTGTACCAGTTTCGATTGCCATTGACACCACTTTCGTAGGATCGGAGTCCTACGCCACTCTCACTTTCGTAGGATCGGAGTCCTGCGCTACCCAGCTTCCAGGCATCTCCATGTTTTTTGTCGTTCCCGCGGAGGTGGGAATCCAGCCCTTCTCAATTTGTTTCATATCAACCAGTTATATAAATAAGAAAACATCTTGGTTCATCTTTTGCAGTCTATTCTTTTGAATACTCTTTTTAATAATCCACTCCTTAATTTATTGTCTTTCAATGGGCTAGGTTCCCGCCTCCGCGGGAACGACAGTAGTAAAACGAGAACTAAAGTAAAAAACGGGGAGACGCATACTAAAAAGTTATTTAAGCTTGACAAAAGAAAGGCTATATAGTGCGTAACACCATAGAGATAGTTACAAATGAAATACATGCTTTCGCATAAAAATAAAGAGTCTTTTGTATATGAAACTAAACATGTGGTTCTTCTCTTTTTGTTGCCGCTATAAAAGCGGGTACCACCGATACTAGTATCTTAGAAAGGGATGTTGACCGTCCTTTATATAACGATTATAGCTTAACATTAGATGAGATAGCCATAGTAGAAACAAGAAGAGATTAAATATATGACAGAGAAAAAGAAGAAACAAACCACTTGGAAAGATGTAAAAAGCATATTGTCCAAGATGCGAAGCGAAGAACTGATTAGCACTATTGAAGATTTGTATAAACTGCGCAAAGAAAACAAACAATTCCTGCATACCAGGTACAAGCTTGTTGAATGCTCTTTGGATGAATTTAAATTACAAATCTCCAAAGGGGTAAATCCCGCTTTAAATGGCAAGATATCTTTTAAAAACGCCAGGCAAGCCCTTAGTGATTATAAACAAGCCACTGGAGACATGGAGGGATTGGCAGAATTAATGGTTTTCTATTGTGAAGAATGCGCCAAATCCATTCAAAGTTACGGAGTTTGGGAGCAGTATGCCAATGCTACGATCAACATTTGGATAGACACGCTGAAGCACATCGAAAAACTACCCCAAGCGAAATTTATTCTATTGTGGAAAAAGCTGGAGTCTGCATTCCTACTCATGGGTTCAGTGGGGTGGGGAATAGATTGTATAAGCGATTTTATGTACGAATACACTCCCAATGATGATGTTGCAAAGGAGATAGCCATAAAAACCAAACTTCCTGAAGATATGTGGTGATGAAGAAGAAGAAAGGTTGCACATGTTCTGCCTTTATGAACTACCTGCTGCAGAGGAATGCTAAATGATTCATAACAAATCGAGGGGTAAGCCAAAAGAAAAGCTTGACAAAATTAAGCCTGGAGTTAATTTGTCCTTAAGAATAGCGAAACGGTTGCCGAACTTGCATACCAGTAATCAGCTTCAATCGCTTACCGGTAGAGAAGTTATATTATATGTGGATAAAAATTTTGAACTGGATTTATTCTCCTTGCTGCAGGAAGAGAAGATAAAGAAGAAGTTCAGGATGGTAGCCGAGTTTGCCATGTCCGATAGATATAGCGATGATCTTTATGGACATGAAAGGAATTCGGAAAAGTCTAAAGATGTATGCGCCATCAAGATATGTGTATTAGGAAACCACCGGATTTATTGCAAGGAATTCTTTGCCTCCGGAATCAAAAGAATTGTCTTGATTAAGCATGTTAACAAGAAAAGCAATTCCTTTAACAAAGAGTTAAGAAAGTTAGTGGACAGGATAGGAGAATATAGTTATGAGTTCCAAGGATAAAAAAACCTGGGATGAGTTGTTCGCTTTCAGCGATGAAGCAGAGATGTTAGAGCATGAAGCGGATATGCTAAGCCTGAAGATTGCTCTGGAGATAACAAATTATTTGGGAGAAAAGGGGATAAGCAAGAAAGAGCTTGCTGCAATGATTGGTAAATCTCCTGCATATATAACTCAAATCCTCCGAGGTGATAAGAGGATAAACATGGTTTTTCTGGCGAAAATTGTGCAGAAACTGAATGTGAACCTTGATTTCAGATTGGATACAGTAATAGAAGGCGATGCAGAATTATTGGCAGACGCATTAAAGATAAACAAAGATCTAAACATAGCAACATGCAATGTTATTGATTTTCGGACGAGCCTACAAAAGTACGAATTGAAGGCAAGCAGGTAGATGTATGATACCCAAAAATGCCAGAATACAGCAAACTCAATTCGTGATCTTGGAATCATCCGTAAAAGTACATATTCCCAAGGATGCCACCCAGATTGATCTTTGCAAAATGCCTATAGAGATAGATTTTGACATTTTGCAGGATCACAATAGCGAACCCTATGCAGCAAGGGTGGTAATGACTATCAAGAGCAATAACAAAAAAGAAGTTCCGGGCTATGCAATATTCTTGAAAGTAGGCGGTGAATACAAGCTTTCGGAAGAACTTGAAGTGATGGGTGAAGATTACCGAATGTTGGTAAGCAACTCAGCCGTTGCATGTTTGATAAATGAATCTCGTGTTTATTTGCAGACCTTAACAGCATTCTTCCCTTTTGGTTCCTACATTATGCCTATGATAGACATGAACAATCTTTGGGAACAGAAAACCTCCTTTGTTAAGGACACTGCGAAAGAGAAAGAAGATGACTTACAAAGGAAAAAAGCCAAAACTACAGAAAAGAAGATCGCTAAACAATCAGGTAAGTTATCCAAGCAGTAGAATCAATATTATCTTCGGGAAGCCTCGAAATTGGTTTTTGAATATTAATTTATGGTTCCTTACTTCCAAATGTAAATTCACACGCCTCGTGTGAAAACAGCTGGGGGCGGCTGTTAAAAAAGGTATTTGGGGTGGCAATCTCCGAATTGCCACAGCGGTAGTCTTACCGCTTATTTGAGGAACTTGTGTTGCCACAGTATATTTGGATATCCGACGTCCTCGTCGGATCCTGCCCTTCGAGCTATGTAAATTCCTTAGTTTTGTTCCAGCGTATGGCAGTTTGGGATGAGTCCGTGGTTCAATGGGCGAACCACAGTTCCCCCCCCTACGGATGTTGCATCTCTAATCTCTACTATTTATAACAATTAGCCAGTGCTCCTTAAATATATATTTGCAAAAGGGGAAATAAATCCCAATTCTGTCCCAAAATCCAGGATTTGTCCCCCATACATTATAGAAGCTTGTTTTGTTCTTTGATGTGTGTATAGGTGATTGTATCCGTGGATACGTAGGTGCGGGCGTGCTGGAGTGATGGAGTGCTGGAGTGATGGTGTGTTGATGAGGCTGGAGTAGTGAATACCAAACTTACTGTAACAGCACTCGCCTCGAGTGCTAACAGTCGGGGCGGCTGTTGTTACGGCGAGTCTATACTCTAACAACCGGGGCGGCTGTTGTTACGCACCAAACTGCTGATAAATTTCTCCCATAACGCTTTCCCGCTTGCCTCTGGACACAGAATGCAGCTCATAACCCAATTGATTATGCAAAGCCAATAAAGCAAAAAGGATATCCGTAGCTTGGTGTTTTTGCAGCATCTTTGCCCATTGCTCTGGGTAATCTTCTTTGTTCCAGTAAAGGTTCAGCAGTTTGGCAAGGCTTTCCAGAATGTGCATTTCTGCAAAACTCAAAGTGTCTGTTGCCAGGCATTGATAGGGGGGATAATCTTGCCATAGGTAGCTACGCTGTTTGGCAATTTCTTGCATGGGCGTATCAGGCAGAACCTTTAGGGTGCCAAGCTGCACGGCATCAGGCAGAGTGGCACAAAGCTGATTGATGGAAGTGAGCACCGATGCGTAATCTTCACCGGGGAGTCCTGCCAGTAAATCTGCATGAATGCGGATATTGGTGCGCGCTTTTAGGTTTATCAGTGCTTGCCGGGCTTTTTGCCAGTTGCTGCTACGTCCACTATTTGCAGCAATGCTATCATTGGTAGTCTGGATGCCCACTTCAAAACGGATAAGCCCCGCTGCTGCCGTCTCCAGAATCAGGTAATCTGCTTCGCTCAGCAAATCGGGGTAGATTTCAAAATGAACTTCGCAGGCACTGGCATGGGAGATAAAGAATTGCCAGATTTTGTGGGCGAGCTTGGGAGAGATATTAAAGCTGCGGTCAATAAACTTTAGTGTTTTGGGCTGTAGAGCAATTAGAGCGTTAAGTTCAGTTTCCAGTTTAGCCATGTCACTATCACTTTCGGGATCGAAACGCAGTTCACGGCGTTGGTCTGTAGCGGA
>JALNXT010000073.1 GCA_023230245.1 Candidatus Cloacimonadota bacterium | reverse complement strand
TCGATTGCCACCACCAAAGAGGAATCTTTCTTTGTGCGAATGGAAGCTGAAGCACTATCGCCCATTTCTATTCGTTGTGAAGCATGAACAACAGTAATCCTGGCTGGATCGAAGAAGAACTTTTCCAATTCCTTGGTCAATATCTCTTCGTCCCCAACCAGGATCACTTCGTCACATAAATCTTCCTTGATTGCAAGAACGGCGCCTTCAATTTCAGGAAACGGTGCATTATCGCTCCCAAAAGCATCGAGGGCTATGCGCACATTACTCCTTGACGTCGATAATCTGCTTACCGTTATAGGTGCCGCAGTTGTCGCAGATGTGATGTGAGCGCGAAGCTTCGCCACATTTGCTGCAGGTCGAAAAGCTCGGAGGTGTAAGCGCATCATGTGTTCTGCGTTTGTCTCTACGGGTTTTCGAAGTCTTTCTTTTTGGGACTGCCATCGGTTTCTCCTTGGTTTATAGCAAACAGCAGCAACATCGCCTTAATACTAAAATAAGGTTTTAAGCTTGTGTTATAGCTGTAGTGCATGTAAGTTTTTATCAGTTAGGGGATAAACTTCGTGGGGGCTGTTTTTGTCAACCAAAAAAAGCCACACTGCCCTAAGCTTGCCGGCTAAAACGATTCAAACTGTTGCTCCCATCTAAATATCTTCTTCAGCATCCTCTATAACAGCGGCATCATCCATCTCCAATATTTGCTTGCTTTCCAAAGCGGGGATGTCCTGCATTTTACTTAGCCGCTTTTCAATCTGCCGGCTGCGATGGCTGGCTTTCTCGATGGTATTGGATGCTTCTTGCAGTTTTTTCTGAGTCATATCTAATATTGTTCCAAACTTGCCAAACTCGAATTTAACCGCGCTTAGTATTTTCCACACTTCTGATGATTTCTTCTGAATGGCAAGGGTCTGGAATCCCACTTGCAAGCTATTGATAAGAGCTGCGGCGGTGGTGGGTCCGCTGAGGATAACATGATATTCTCGCATCACCGTTTCGAACAGCCCCACATTGCGCAAAGCCTCTGCATATAGCCCTTCAAAGGGCAGAAAGAGAATGCCGAAATCCGTGGTTTGCGGAGGATTCAGGTATTTATCCCGAATGTCCCGAGCGCAACCCTTTATCCTTAATACCATATTCTTGCGGGCATTATCCACTGCCAGGGCATCTCCTATCTCGTAGGCTTCCATCAGGCGGTGGTAGTCCTCAATGGGGAATTTGGCGTCGATGGGCAAATACACGCTCTCCAAGTCATCATCTTTACCGGGGAGGCGAATGGCATATTCCACCACTTCATCACGGCGTTTATTGGGCTTAAAGTTCTTTTCGTATTGGTCTGGCGTCAGCATATCCGCCAAAAGGTTTTCGAGCTGAATCTCGCCCAATATCCCGCGGGTTTTCACGTTAGTTAGGGCTTTCTTAAGATCTCCCACGCCGATGGCAAGGTTTTGCATTTCACCCATGCTTTTATGCACCAGTTCCAAACGCTCACTCACAATCTTAAAACTATCACCCAGGCGTTTCTCCAGTGTTTCGTGCAGCTTTTCATCCACAGTGATGCGCATTTGCTCCAGCTTGGTTTCGTTATTCTGCCGGATTTGCTCCATCTGAATTTCGATGCTCTTCCGCAGGGTGTCGGCTTGCTGCTGCTGAGCGGTGGTTAGCTCGCTCATACGGCGGCTAAAGTTTTCCGAGAGGTTATTTAACGAAGTCTTTTGTTCTTCCCGGTTTTGGGCGGAATCGGCGTTTAGCTGTTGTTTCAAGGTATGGTTAGCATTGCTCATTTCTTCGCGCAAGGCTTGGTTTTGCTGGCTTAAAGCCTCATTCTGTACGCGAATGGAATCACTAAGTTCTTTACGGTTATCCATGCTGATGGCAAGTAATTCTGAGCGCAAACGGCTCATTTCTTCCCGACTGTAACGCTCGAAAGATTCGAAAGCACCCTTCAATTCACGTAGGGATTCTTCGCCGGAAGCCTGAGGGCGACGCGCCAAACGCAATACATAAAGCATTGTTATAAAAGTGATTATAGATGGGGTTATTACCAATATGTAAAGGATTGTCATCTCGCTATTCTCCTAACTCTTGGCTAAAACACGGAATAGATAAAAGAGTGAACCGATTAAAGCTACGTCTCGGTGGTTGTCAGGATTTATTATGATCGGCTGGTAGCCCTCATTTAGCGGTACTAATACAATCATCTGTTTGGCATCATCCAGCATCAGCTTCTTCAAGGTGATTGCTCCATCAATACGCACGGCGCAAATCTTGCCTTCCAAATGCCGCCAATCCTGATCTTGACGAATCAGCACCACGTCATTATGCCTGATATCAGGCTCCATACTGCGCCCGTTAACGCGCAGCGCCATATAGTTTGCCACGATGCCATGAATCATGCTGCGCCTAACCGAAACCACATCCACCGTATCCCCGAAACTCTCCAAAGGTTCGCCGGCTGCGATTTCCCCGCTTACATTAAAATTAACCGATTCCGAATCCAGCATTTCCTGACGGGCTTGAACAATCTCTTCCAAACTGGCATTCATCATCTTTTGCAGCTTATCCCAATCCTTATGCTGTTGCTTGGATATCTCAGGTTGGTTAAACATTAGCCCTTCTCCGGTAATCAGCCAATGTAAATCAATCTTGTATTTATGGGCAATATCGATAAGGGTTTCCAGCGAGGGTTTGGTGCGTCCGCTTTCCATTTGTGATATGGCAGAAGGATTCATCGCCAATGTCTTCGCCATCTCTATTTGCTTTAATTTCAAAGCACTGCGGATACTTTTTAGTCTTTCTCCAATCATCATGCATCTCCTTTAAAGATGTTTAAAATACTTTAAGTAACTAGCTCTATCTTACATGGTGACAATATTATTAGCTATGCTTATTCTGTCAAGGGATATTTAGCGAGAGTTATGGAAGTGCGGGAGTGCTGGTGTGCTGGGGTGCTGGAGTGCTGGGGTATTTTCTGGAGCTACAGGCGTATCGCCACAGCTTCCTTGTTTCAATCTTCCTAACATTGCCCACTCATTGCCCTTATCATGGACAATGATAGGGCAATGCAAGCAAGGTGATGACCCGTTGACCCGTCCTAAAATAGGTTGGTACATGGGGCGGCAAAATCCGATTTGCCACAGCATCCGCAGGATGCTTTTCAGACAGCTTCGCTGTCTCTGCCAATTCGGAGATTGGCAGCCCAATAAGGGGGATTTGACTTACAATTCCGCTGCAATCAGCCCGGTTACAAGCCAGAATAACTATCACACAGCGGAATTGTGAGTTAAAAAGGGTACTGAATCTTGAACTTGACTGAAAACAGATTTTCGCTACCGCCCATGAAAGTGCAAATCTGAAGTCCAGTGTGCCTTTAAGTTATGGATAGATATGCAATTAGCATAGACACAAAGGACTCTAGGCTCAAATACGCTTAGTTGTTTATTTTAACTCATAAAGCGGCGCATGTGTAGATTACAGTGTTTTATCCTAAAGATATCGTCGCCGCTTTAAAAGTCAAAATCGTCATTGTAGTTTGAGTAACTTACTGCTTATGTGCTTATCGGGAGTGGATATCTTTAGCAGGTAAATACCGGCACCGGCAAGCTTCCCGCGGTTGTCCCTGCCATCCCACTCGAGGCTGTTCTTGCCGGTTTGATGAATAGCATTCCAGCTTTTGACGCATTGTCCTCTAAGATTGAATATCTGAATATTTACCGCAGCGTTGTTTTTTAGATTATACTCTATCTTCACAGAAGCGGCAAAGGGATTGGGGTATAGTTTAACATCTTGCAAAGCAGGGCTTTGGGTGTCGTCGGATGCGGAGCTTGGGTTCACCACGATACTGCTTGGCCCAAAGAAATATTCACGTCCATCCAAAGTGAGAGCCTTCAACCAATAACAATAGTTCGCCCCTTCATTGGGGATATCGGTATCTTGAAATTGATAAGTTTGTGCTGTGCTTGTATTTGTAGCTGCAATTAAAGGCGATATTAGCATGGCAGTGTTCAAATCACTATTGGTGTTGCGGTATATTCTATAGCCGGAAATACCGGTCTCATATTCAGTAACCCACCTTATATTCACAGAGCGTTGTTCGGTTAGGGTTGTCTCGAATAGGCTGATTTCAAGAGGCAAGGGCGTAAGATATGCGTGGATAACATTAGAATAGGGGCTGTACCCGCTGCCTAAAAAGGCTCGCACCCTGTAATAAGCATCGTCCACGCCCGGAAGCTCGAAAAGATGGCTAACATATTCGGAAGAGAGCAGATAGTTATCCACCACAAGGTTAGTAAAATCTGGGTCTGTGCTTACGTCAATGGCGTATCCTTGGGCGTTTATGCTGTGATCCCAGCGCACGATTAGCTGATATGGTTCTGGCACAACCGCTGCCGTGGCAAGCGGCGTCCAAAGCTTGGTGACAAACTCCGGGTGATCAATAAAGGGATTACGGTTGCCCTGGCGTTCCTGAATGCGGTCGTTGCGGCGACGTTCCCAGTTATCGGGTGGGTCGTCATAATGCCACTGTAAGAGGGTGGATAGCTTGCCGTAAAAAGCACCGGTAGTGGCAGATGTGTCCGCCATCTCCAGGTTGTATGCGGTGTCTGTACCTTCATAACGCACCGCCATGTAAAATAGCATGCGGGCTACGTCACCCTTTTCAATCGGACGCGGCTCCCAAGTATTGGTGCTGGTGTTGCAGCCGGTAGTGGCACTGTAATTGGGGTAAGGAGAGCTGTCGATATAAGGAGTTCCACCGATATCAAAATCCCTGTTATTCTTGGCAGAGTTCACGGTTACATCGCAGGGGCGCAGATGGTGTAAATCCGTGCCGGCAGGACGGTTAGTCTCAAATCCGCCATGGCTAACACTCCAGGTGTGTTCCCTGTTCCATTGGGTGGCGCCGGTGCCATAGAAGTTCTTGGGTACAGACCAGCCGGTGTAGGTTTCGATCACGTTATTGGTATTCAGGCTGTCTTCATCCGTATATTGCAATTGTTGCCACACGGCTGCATAGGAGAATTGGGTCAAGTGGGTGGTGCGTAAAATCTCGTGCAGGTTGCTCTTTAAGGTGCTGCCATAACCCGTGGCATTGTTGTAGTAACCTGCTATGCCGGTATTCAGGGTGGTAGTGGATGCGGGGTTATTCAAAGCGAAATTAACATTATACAAAGAGCTTGCTCCGCTGCCATTCATTTCGTAAGCCCTGAACCAGTATGTAGTGTTGCGCACTAAGCCGGTTACTGGGATTTCATTTAGGTTCTCCCCCTCAACTATTTGAGTGGCGTCGCAATAAACAACTTGCTCTCCGCTGCCGCTGTAGATGGAGTTAGGGGTGTATTCCACCCCGTTTTGGGGATCGGTGAAGCTTTCCGCTGTATTTATCTTAATCAGCCTGCGTGAGCCGTTTCCTGGTGTCCAGCTTGCTTGGATGGAAGTGTTACCGGGATAGAAGACAAAGTTCGTAACTTGAGCCGTAGGAATATCTATGCCAATGGTTTGGAAACTTGCAGCAGGGCTGTAGGCAATACCGGAAGCATTTACAGCATAAGCCCTCACGTAGTAGGTGGTGTTTGGCAACAGATTGGCAATGGTGCCGTTTATCGGGCTAATCCCGCTACCGAAAGTTATATGGGCAGAAGTGGTATCCGGTGCTGCGGCTGTGCTCCAACAAAAACCACGGACGCTTAAATTGGATCCCCCTGCCGAACCAACCATAGTGGTTGCCAGTGCGCTGTTGTATGTAATCTGGCTAAGGCTTGGCTGCTCCAGAATGGGAAGCGTGCTATTCTGATAATCGGTGATAAAGATATCGTGGACATAGATGGCATGGCTGGGGAAAAATAGCCTGATTTTAGTGGCTTCGCCTTGCCCTACGTTTACAAAGAATCTGCTGCCAGTACCACCAATATTGTTAAAGGTGATCACATCCATCCAGGAAGCACCAATCAGCCTCTGCAAACGGACGCTGCGCCCCGATGAGCCAGCCGCGATGGTGAACTCCACTTCTCCCAAGCTGGGAACAATAGGGAACTCTACAATACCAGAGCTTGCTTCCATTTGGATGCGTCCAGGGCTGCATAAGCCATTGCCGGCAGAACCGGGTGACACCAAACAGCGGGTGAGGTTTATGGTGCCAATATTTATCTCTTGAGTGTAGCTGCCATAAGAGGAATGTGCCGTCCAATTGCCAATGTTTTCGTTCACAATCATGGTGGCAGAAACGCTTATCCAAGCAAAGCATATTATAGCGATTAAGAATAGTATCTTAGGAAGGTTCAAGGTGGCAGGCTTCATAACTCAGCTCCGTATTCATTTATTCAAGTAGTATCTACCCGTAATGCTTATTTACTGTCAAGAGAAAAAACTCCAGCACTCGAGGCCAGCCAATGTCTATGACGGACACATGCTAATGCCCTGGTTGAATCTCTGGAACTACCCCAAGACACTGAGGTGCTTGCTGACAAGGGTTATTGGGGTGGCAATATCCCCATTGCCACAGCCCTCGCAGAGGGCTAAGATAACAAACAGCTCCGCTACTTCTGCCAATTCAGAGATTGGCAGCCTCATAAAGTGGGAGCGAACCGCAGTTACCCCCTACGGATGGTAAATCGTGTAAAATCGTCATTCCAGCGCAGGAGGCTGGAATCTAGGTCTTTTCCTTCTTTATAGATCCTCTGGATTCCAGCCTGAAATGAAATTACCTGATTTATGTTGACTAAATAAGAGGTCTCACTTAGATTGGAACGAAGTGTATAATATTAAACAAAGAAGATAAAACCCTGGAGGTTATTATGCTGCAAGGATCATACGTAGCTTTAGTTACGCCCTTCAAAGATGGCTCAATTGACTGGACTGCATTGGAAGGGTTGATTCAGTTTCATATCGAAAACGGTACCAATGGTATAGTGCTGCTTGGTACAACTGCCGAAACCGCCGGTTTAGCATCGGACGAGAAAGATGCGCTGCTGCGTTTTGCCATCAACAAGATTGGCGGAAGGCTGCCGGTGATGATTGGCACGGGCACAAACAACCTGCACCAAACCCTTGCTGCTACAGCAAAAGCTAAGGAAATGGGTGCGGATTATGCTTTGGTGATCACGCCATATTACATCCAGCCCACCCAAAACGGGTTGCTGGAATATTTTGGCACGATTGCCGACAAAGTGGATATCCCAATCGTGATGTACAACGTTCCCGGGCGTACCAGTATCAATATGGCTGCTGCTACAACGGTGCAGCTTGCCAAGGAACATAAAAACATCGTTGCAGTGAAG
>JALNXT010000072.1 GCA_023230245.1 Candidatus Cloacimonadota bacterium | reverse complement strand
CTCTCCCGGGAGAGGGGCAAGAACCTATTCTAAGTCATTGGTAGTTAAGATTAAGAAGATTGGTCTTGACAAATGAGAATATCTAACAAAGTGTAAAGTGTCAACTCATTTCAGGAAATTCCAGTCTTTCCAGTGGAATGCTGATTGGAATGCCTGCGTCCCCGCAGGCAAGGTGAACCGACGTCCTCGTCGGTTAGAGGCAGTTAATAAGACTGCCAGTGAGGACACTGGCAAGCCTTTCCGGTAAGGACACCGGAACTCCAAACCTGTACTCCAAACTCGAACTCCAAACTCGAACTCCAAACTTGAACTCCAAACTCGAACTCCAAACCAAAACTCCAAACCAAATCCAAATCTGTGAGAAATTGCAGGTATACCCCCCAAAAAAAGTGAAAGCCCGTATGTTACACTTACTGCATTCGGCAATCTTTGGGCAAGGCTTAGCGGTGGAAAAGGCTTGTTCCTGATGGCGTTTAAGACGGATGCAAATGGGAAAGATCTGAAACAGCAGATTGAAGAAACGATGTTGGAAAGCTACTAGAGGCTTGGCAGATATGGGGTGGCAAACTCCTTTTTTGCCACAGTACTCGGAGGATGATACTATGATAGCTTCACTGCCAATTCGGAGATTGGCAGCCCAATAGAGTTAAGTTGCGCCTGATTCAGCTTGGCGCAGCTCGCATTGGCTTTGGAGTTTAACTGCCTATGATAAAAGAAGATTCACAAACTGTGGCAGCACAAAAGCAGCATTGTGTAAGGCGGCAGTATAGTATTTACAGCTTAGGTTTCTGGAGGCAAACTCTTTGTTGGCATCAATTTGAAGGGGATTATGCTGCTTTGAGGCAAGCTGGAACATCCACAAACCCGCCTGATAGGTTTGGATTGCTGCGGTGTATGGTGCCACGATGGGAAACAGTTCCTTCAAATCTCTATTTACTTGGCTGATAATCGGTTGCAATGAGGCAATCCAGGGGCTTTCGCTTTGCAAACAGAGGATGCCATCGGGATTTAGGGCTTTATGGCAATCTTCTATAAACGCTCTTCTGAACAGCCCTTCCGCAGGACCCACGGGATCGGTGGAATCCACCAAAATAATATCGAAGCCACTGCTTTGGTCTTTTAGATAAGCTATCCCATCCCCAAAAATCAATTCGGAACGGGAATCGTTGCTAGAGTTAGTAAGCTGGGGAAAAAACCTTCCTGTGCATAACAGAAGCAAATGCTTAACAATGCTATTAAAGATAATAATGACGCGTTCTTATACATGGTAACCTCCAATTAGTTTATTACTGTTTTCTTAGTTATTAGGTTGTGTTCTCCATCCTTAACAGAAATAAGATACACTCCCTTCGATGCGTTGGGTAGGACTAACTCAATTTCACTACCCGTGATTTGTACATGGGTGATGTCCGTTGAGCTTAGTTTCTGCCCCTTGATGTTATATACCTCTATCTTCACTTGAGTTGTAGTTTTATACCCCTCCCCGGTAAAACAAATGTTTAGTTTACCATTTGTGCTTGGGTTTGGATATATATCTATTCGCCAATCGCCATTATTGGGCATTGGCAACAGTTCATCCTCATTTGCTACAGTGGTATCGGCAAGTTGAGTGTTACCGGTGTACACTATTACCTTACCTGAAGTCCCCCAATCTTCATCCTGGTACCAGAAAGGTGCAGATACTGCAAGATCTGGAGTACCATCCGCATTAAAATCTCCAACTGCTTTCGACCACCCAAAGCACTGATATCCTACTCCGGTAGGGCCATACAGATACAAATCTGCGATACCATTGGCATTAGCTTTTCCTAACCAAATCCCAACGCTTCCATTTCCACCTCCTGTATTACTGCAGGAGCCGATGATATCATCAAAGCCATCGCTGTTCAGGTCTGCGTAGATAAGGGGGTATCCTGCGTTATCCTCCAAATTTTCCCATTCGTGAGAAATGGGCACATAATAGGTTATCCGGAAGTCCGGCGTGGCGGTGAGATTAGGCGAACCAAACCACACTCTGCCGTTGTAAGCAGAAAAATCTGCCATACCATCACCATTAACGTCACCTATGGGCGACGCAAAAAAACTTGGGGTATTCGGGGCATTTTCACTAATAACGAGACTGTCTGCTATAGGAAAATATGAATTGCCATATAATAGGGCATATCTTCTGTTGGTGTAGGAATTAGTTACTGCTGTTTGCAATAAAAGATCATGATACCCATCTCCGTTTACATCTCCTACCCCTGATAGTATAGGTGCTCCCGAATCATTTGTGAAAACCCGATAAAGCCAAGGTTCGCTATTTACATCATCCCATACGTGAATTCTGTGATTTCTTGGTGTACTGAGCGTTTCATTTATGGCGATATCGTCTTTATAGTCACCGTTAATATCTCCCAAAGCAAATAGCTCAAGCAAATATATGTTTTGAAAAGTGTAAGCAATATCAGGTTCAATGCTGGGTGTAGTAGTTCCAAAATATACCCATAAGTACTTAACGTATCCATGTGCCCAAGATGCTATTACCAAATCATCAATTCCATCTCCATTCACATCACCGGCATTGATATACCCATATCTATTTCGGTCAAAATAACGGTGACCCGTTCCTTCGATTACGAAGTCTGCAATGGTGTCGAAATTTGGTCCTCCCCAATAGAAATACATCTTGCCATACTTCATCGCATCATTATAAATACCTGTAGGGTTCCAATCCGGGGATACGACTATTAGGTCATCATACGTATCTCCATTGAAATCCATGCTGATGGTAATATAGCCAAATTGCGCTCCGATAAACTCCCCTTCCAGAGTGTATAGCAAATCCATGTGGTTTGTGGCAAGTATTGGTGTTATTGCCAGTATAAAAAGCACGGCGAAAACCACGAAATAGTGTTTCATCATCATAGCCTCCATATAGCTACAGGGGTGTGGGGAACAAAAGTACTCCATGTACTGTGAGCATCCCGACAACCAAATGCAGTGAAAATGAAATAGAATAATACGTCAAGAAATAAAAAATAGGTTATTAAGGGATTGATAATGTGTGTCTTAGGCATGTGATTTATAAACAGGGTAAAAATAAATCGCAAATCTGTCCCAAAATCTCGTATTTGTCTTCCTTACATTATAGAAGCAAGAATTAGTTCTTTGACGTGTGTATAGAGTGTTTAGGTGTTAAGAAGTCGAGATGTAGGCTGTAGAGCAGGATTCCAATCCTGCTGAGGGTGGAAGGGTGGAAGGGTGGAAGGGTGGAAGGGTGAAAGGGTGGAAGGGTGAAACAAATGGATAGTTTGAGTTGCATAGCTAGAGATCAATAACTCTCTTTTACCCTTTGTTAAACATTGCCTTAGCAAGACTGTAGTCTTTGCCTTAGAGCAGCATTGGATTAGCTGCTTGATAGATGAGGGATTTTGTTACAGATGGGCGCACCTTAGCCGGCTGGGACGCCCACTATCTGGAAGGATTAGACTCCTGCTCTACATGATACACAATATTCTGCTTGACTTAAAACTATATTATTGTTCTGTTAGATTAGCTTAAAGAAATAGGGGATATTATGGAAAGAATTGCTGTGATAATCACGATTATATTGTTATGTAACATGGGGATATTGTTCGCTAAAAAGGCTGTCAACCCCAGTGGTTTCTGGACAGGTTCTTACTGTGTTCAAAAATGCGCTAAGACTCCCTTGCCCGAAGCAAAAGTTATCGAAGCCAAGGTGGAGAACAAATGGCAAACATATCCTTTAGTGGATTTCCCTACCGCATTTTGGCAGTGGAACCGCGAAAAGCGTCTTGAATATTTGGATATATTTAAGGAAATGCTGGAGAAAGGCGGAGGAGCAAGCCGTCAACCGCAGTTATCTGGTCCGCACAATGGCATGGTTGCCACTTATGGTGCAGCCCGCAAGGATAGCTTCTTTAAGCTGAATAACGCCGTGAAAGGCACCGGTTTTCTGCCCAAAGCCTCAAAGCTACCGGAAATAATTGAGCTATTGGAGAGCACCATAGATGCACCATTGATAGAAAAGCTGGCTGTATTGGATAGTCTGTACAAGCAGGCAGAAGAGGTGTTTGCCGCAGATAGGATCATCTCTTTAGAGCTATATTCCGAGCCCGCCTATACTACGCAGACCTTTCTGAATCAGATGGTTAATCCCGCTTGTGTAACCGTGTTCCTCGATATACCCACCTTCAAGATTAAGCAGATAGCACGCCTTATCCACCCCGAAGACCCGAACTTAACCGCTTATGAAAAGCAGGCGTGCCATTATGTGAACCTGATGCACAGTTATTTTCACGGCAACTTCCCCAGAGACTACATCGCCGTGATCTATTACAACATAGAAATATACGACAGTTCGCCCGGCAGATTGGATGCCAGGGGAACTAAAATAACTCCATAGAGGGATTTATGAGTTTTGATGAATATGACGAACTGGATGAATTTGAACTAGAACCGGACTCTTGGGAAGAACTGGAGCGGGTAGAAAAAACCGCCTTCATCGCTGCATTGGTACGCCAAGGCGAAAGCGATGCAGAAACCAGAGATACCCTGAAAGAGATGGAACGCCTTGCCGATACAGCCGGCATACAGATTCTGGGAAGCTACACCCAAAAACGCAATGCTCCGGAACGCAGCACCTTCTTTGGTAAGGGGTTTTTGGAAGAAATAAGCCATAGGATGCAGCAGGCGCAAGCTGAATTGCTGATTGTGAACGAAGAACTTAGTCCGGTGCAAGGCAGAAACATGGAGAAAAGCTTTGGGATAAAGGTGATCGACCGCACCGAGGTTATCCTCAGCATCTTCCACGAACACGCCAAAACCAAAGAAGCCAAATTGCAGGTAGGCTTGGCAGAGCTGGAATATCAGCTTCCGCGCTTGAAGCGGTTGTGGGGGCATTTTGATAAGGAACGTGGCGGAGCCAGAGGTGCCGGAGGTAGCGCAGCCAGAGGCATGGGTGAGAAGCAGATAGAGATAGATAAACGCCTCATCAAGACTAATATCCGCAAGATAAACAACGCTATTGCGCGCATCACTTCGCAAAAGGAAACCCAACGTAAGCAAAGAGAGAAATCCAAGAAAGTGTGCCTGGTAGGCTATACTAATGCTGGGAAATCTACGCTGTTTAACCGCCTTACTCAGGCGGGTGTGCTGGTGGAAGATCGCCTTTTTGCCACTTTGGATTCCACCTCTCGCCAATTAAAGTTATCGACGGGAAACCCTATTGTGATTTCGGACACGGTGGGCTTTATTTCCAAACTTCCGCATCATTTGGTGGCATCATTCAAGGCAACCCTAATGGAAGTTCAGGATGCAGATTTACTGCTGCATATGGTGGATGTGGCAGACGATAGGTTCGAGTATTATATCCAGGAAGTAAACTCAGTTTTAACACAAATAAAGGCGATAGACATCCCACAGATTATGGTATTCAATAAAATCGATAACCTGAACGACCAGTTGCTTAGCCTCTTAGTGAGACGCTATCCCGAGGGAGCCTTCATCTCTGCTTCCATGGATAGAAATATCGATACCCTGCTGGCAAAAGTGGAAGCGCAGGTTATGGGTAACCAAACAATCAAGTTGTTGCTGCCATACGATAAGACAGCACTCGCTTCCAAGCTCCACGAAATAGCCGTTATCATAACAGAAGAGTACCTAGAGGATGGTATCCATCTAGAGGTGCAAATCGGCAAGGATGACGTTTATCTTGTTAAGGAATATATGGTTTAAAACCTATTAATCACACAGGGAATAACCAGATCTGCTTCTGTGGCTACAATAACTTCATCCACAGTAAGCCCTTCGGCGATCTCTAACAACACTAAGCCTTCTGGACGCAATTCCATAACTGCCATATCAGTGATAATAACGCTTACTTTCCCTTTGGCAGTAAGAGGCAGGTTGCACTTTTTCAAGATTTTAGGGTTGCCGTGTTTATCGCAATGTTCCATGGCTACGATCACTTTTTTAGCTCCCGTTACCAAGTCCATAGCCCCACCCATGCCGGGAACCATCTTGCCAGGGATCATCCAATTCGCCAGGTTCCCTTCCTGATCTACTTGCAAAGCACCAAGAACCGTAATATCTATATGCCCGCCGCGAATGATCGCAAAGCTAAGGGCAGAATCGAAGTAACTAGATCCTGGCATTGCGGTAATAAAACCACCACCTGCATTTATCAAGTCTTTGTCTTCTTTGCCTGGTTCTGGGTTGGGACCTATCCTAAGCATGCCATTTTCAGATTGGAATACCACATGTACACCGTCAGGGATATGGTTAACTGCTTCTGTAGGAAGGCCGATTCCAAGATTCACAAAATCGCCGTCTTTCAGCTCTTTTGCAATGCGTGCACCGATCATAGCTCTTTTATCGTTTGCCATTTTCAAGCCTCCTTTGTCATAACAAGGTAGTTCACAAACACCCCGGGACAGACCACCATCTCAGGATCAAGCTCGCCAATTTCCACAATCTCATCCACTTCAGCTATCGTGATTCTGCCTGCCATCGCCATGATGGGATTGCTATTTCGAGAGGTCTTGCTAAAGGTTAAGTTACCCATTTTATCTGCCTTATGGGCGCGTATTATCGCAAAATCTGAGGCAATAGCAGGTTCAAGGATATAATCTTTTCCATCACTGTGGATAATTTGCTTGCCTTCTTCCACCACTGTTCCCAAGCCTGTGGGAGTGAGAACCCCACCCAAGCCTGCACCAAATGCCCGCACTCTTTCCATTAAAGTGCCTTGAGGAACCAGTTCGATGGCAATTTCTCCGGCATTCATTTGTGCTTGTATGGTTCTATTAGTGCCTAAATGGGAGACCTGAGCACTTTTTACCAGATGGTTTACAACCAGTTTCCCTATACCCCTGTCTTCCCAATCTGAAGCGATTACGATGATATGCAAATCACCAACTTTCTGCTCTACAAGGGCGTCGATAATAGTTTCCGGTGCACCCGCAGCAAGAAAACCACCAATGGCAATCCTGCTTCCGGGTTTGATCATGGTTGCTGCATCTTTGGCAGTAATTAGTTTCACCATGCTAACTCCTTATATATACATATTTTATAGAATACTAAACACCAGCTAGCGATTAATAGAATAAGCCAAACAACAGTTCACGTGTTGCAGGGGCGTTTTCAACGGGAGAGATGATTGACCTATAGTTATTGAAGAATAGCATCCCAATCTCGGGGTCAAATTGTGTTCTCACATTATCTCGTATTTCCAAGCTCGCTGCATAAGGATCCAAGTTCATGCGGTAGGGTCGTTGGCTGGTCATGGCATCGAAAGAATCTGCGACTGCTACTATCCGTGCAAACAATGAGATA
>JALNXT010000070.1 GCA_023230245.1 Candidatus Cloacimonadota bacterium | reverse complement strand
GCAAGTGCCGATCGATTTAATCCATGTGAATTGGGCTTTCCCAGATGGCGTAGCAGTGTATTGCATCTCTAAACTAACAAAGATCCCGTATGTGATAACCGAGCATCAGGGAAGTATCGCCGATTTGCTCAATATCACGTATTACAATATGCTACTAGGCCATGTATATCGCGGCAGTCGCAGCTTAATTATCGTATCGGAAAGCCTCAAAAAACCATTACAGCTTCTTAAAGGAGGCACACCCAAACCAATAATCGTTTCCAATGGCATCGATACAAACAGGTTTCAATTGGTAAAGAAGAGTTTACAGCTAACAAAACTGCTCTATATAGGTAATCTCATCCCCGGAAAAGGGGTTGAACACTTAATCCGGGCGATATCCATCCTTGCAGCAGATGGCATTAACTTACAGCTAAGTATTGTAGGTAATGGGCAGCAGCGGGAAGCACTAACTGCGCTCGCGATAAAGCTGAACGTCGCTAAACAGATAACCTTTATGGGCATCATTCATCCCAATGATATCCCTGCTTTACTTTTAGATCACGAACTGCTGGTATTACCAACTCTGGTAGAGAGCTTTGGGATAGTGTTGATTGAAGCTATGGCTGCCGGTTTACCTGTGTTAAGCACCCTGGGTGGTGGGCCGCAATATATAATAAGCCCTGAAGTGGGTGTGCTTGTGCAGCCTGGTTCCGCCAAAGCAATGGCAGATGGCGTAAGAGATATTAGGGAAAGATGGGATGCATTTGAACCACAAGCGATTAATGAATATTGTAAACAGCATTATGACATTAAGGATATCTGTAAACAGCTCACCTCCATATATAGAAAAGCTATTGGTGCCCGATGAATGAGAGAATAAACAGCCTCAGATACCAGTTGTATAACCTTTTATTTGTTTCCAGCCGATGGGGTGAATATGCTAGCATCCTTCGCGATGCAAAAGACTCTGGTTATTCTTTTCTAAGACTGGATGAATTTGTCGAACTTGTGAGAAACAATCAAGAAATCCCCAAACCATTTCTAATTCTCAGACACGATATTGACACTGATAGCCCCTCGGCTCTTAGGTTTTGCGAAATAGAAAGGGAGCTTAGTGTAAAAGCGACCTACTTCTTTAGAAAAAGAACCTGGAACGTAAGTGTTATTAAAAAGGTATTAGCTTCGGGACACGAGATTGGCTATCACTTCGAAGAATTAGCTACTTATGCAAAACGACATCATCTGAAATCGGCAAAAGAACTTCAGCAGCATCTAATCCCAATGATGAATATATTAGAAGCTAACTTAGTAAATTTGCCAGGCAATATTACTATCAATAGCCTTGCGTCACATGGTGATTTTGCCAACAGGAAGCTAAATACCACAAATAGTCTGATCGTTCAAAGCCCAGCGTTTAGAGAGAAGTTAGGCATTGTTTACGAAGCATATGATAAGGACATAACTACAGCTTATCAAAACCATGTATCCGATCGGCCTTACCCCCTCAGGTTTTTTCCTCGGCACCCATCAGCATTAATAAAGAAGTTGGAGAGCTTCCTTTTTCTTACTCACCCGAGATGGTGGCAAAGAAATGCAATCTCTAATATTATCGAATTAGTCAACCGAGTTAAGGAACATATGCTATGGTAAACATCTGCCATCTCAGCACCGTACATCAGCGCAGAGACGTCCGTATCGTCTATAAGGAATGTTTTAGTTTGCTTTCTGCAGGATACAAGGTTCATCTTGTTATCGCCGATGGGAAACCTGATGAAATCTTTCAAGGGCTATGTATCCACGGATCGCACAAATACCACAACCGCTTTATCCGCATATTATTCAGCCCTCTTTCCATTTTTTTTAAAGCTCTCAGTTTGCGAGCAGAGCTATATCACTTTCACGATATGGAGTTGTTACCTGTAGCTGCTATGCTTAAGATTTTAGGTTTTAAAGTAATCTACGATGTCCACGATAATCTCCCCAAACAAATCTTGGGCAAGCACTATATTGCCAAGCCTTTAAGACGAATGCTTTCTGGAATAGTTGCCCTTACTGAAGCGAGTCTAAGTCCCTTAATGAGTGCGATTATTACTGCTGACAAAAACAAAGAGAACCGCTTCAAAAGCTATCATACTATCGTTCGGAGCGTACATAATTATCCCATATTATCCGAGTTAACGCTAATACGCTCTGATCTTAGAAGCCCTGGATACATATGCTACATTGGTGGGATTACTTTAATCAGGGGTATTACACAGCTTCTGGATGCCATTCTCCCGCTTGATGTTACCTTAATTTTAGCTGGTCTATTTGAGCCACCTGGCTTGGAAGAGATTTGCCGCAAACATCCTGCCTGGGCTAAGGTAGATTATCGTGGTTTTCTGGATCGAAAAGCTATTGCTGAGGTTCTTTCCATCTCCAGCATTGGGATGGTAAACCTCCTCCCCAACGAGAACTATCTCGATTCTCTACCTATTAAATTGTTTGAATATATGAGCTCCGCCATGCCTGTAATAATTAGTGATTTCCCGGATTGGAGAGCAATTGTGGATCAATATAATTGCGGGATATGCATCAACCCTCTTGAGCCCAAAGAAATAACACAAGCTATCGAAACCATGCTAAACAATCCTGAACTATGCAAACAGATGGGCGAACGAGGGAAAGCTGCCATTCTTGAGCACCTGAATTGGGATAGCCAAGAAAAAGTACTATTACAACTGTACAAAGAGGTTTTAAGTAAATGAAGATACTTTATATAAGCCAATACTTTCATCCTGAAGTGGGTGCTACCACAAACCGCACTGCTGCTATTATCAAAGAAATGCGCCACAGAGGACATGAGGTTTGTGTATTAAGCGAAATGCCTAATCACCCGCATGGCATTATCTTTCCTGCTTACAAAGGAAAGTTCTTTGTAAAAGAAGATTTTTCCGGTATCCCTGTTTATCATTTACCGGTTTTTGCCTCACCCAAGAAGAGCTTTTTTTCGCGTATCTTGATGTATCTCAGCTTCTCCATCTCTGCCTTGCTTTATATCCTTATCCGACGTCCCAAATATGACATCCTGTATGTTACCTCTCCCCCATTGTTTTCTGCTTTTTGTGTTCTATTGTCCAAAGTGCTTTTCCCTAAACGTCGCATTATTTTCGAAGTTAGAGACCTCTGGCCTGATTCTGCAACAGAGTTGGGAGAATTAACTAATCCCTGGTTAATAAAGGCCAGCCTGATCCTGGAAAAAAGTGCTTACCATAAATCTAACCTAATTGTCGCAGCCACAAACTACATCGGAAAAATAATTGCAAAAAAGGGCATCCAGAGCGATAAAATCTTTGTTAATCGCAATGGGGTTGACGACATTATACTTGATTCCTACAAAAGTATTTTGCCAAAACAGAAGGAGCATTTGTTTACCGCTATTTTTGCAGGAAATATGGGCTTGGCTTATAATTTAGAACCGGTGATCTATTGCGCCCAGTTATTAAAAGATGAACCGGTGAAATTCATCTTCGTGGGAGGCGGCCCATGCAAAGCCAACCTGGAAAATCTCAGTAAACGATTGAAATTACATAACGTAGTGTTTATGGAGCAAATCCCCCAATCTGAATTGGGGAACCTCTTAGCGATGGCAGATTGCGGATTGGTATGTCTGAAAGATCTGCCGGTATTAAGTGGATCGTTACCCGTTAAGATATTTGATTACATGGCTTTCAAGCTACCCATTGTGGGAGGCATAAGAGGTGAAGCTGCTGATGTCATCACCGAAGCCAAAGCTGGGATTGTGGTTCCTCCAGGTGATTCTAAAGCTATGGCTGACGCAATACGGAAGCTTATGCAAGAGCCTTTATTGGTAGAGGAAATGGGACAAAGTGCCAGGCATTATGTTTTACAGCACTTTCCCAGGAAGCATCTGGCAAGCCAATTAGTCTCTGAAATAGAATCTCGTTTCGCCAGATTATAATGTCAGGGAAAATTATACTGGACAGTTCTGCATCACTCACAATGGTTGAACTTCATAACAGTTTTGTCTTGTTAAGTTTTGATGACCTAATGAGTTGATTAAGGAGTAATAAATGAAAAAAGTACGTCTTGGAATCATCGGTTGTGGTAGGATTTCCAAAAACCACCTTGATGCAGTTTCTCAAATCCCGGAAGCAGATTTTGTAGCTGCCGCTGACATATTGCCAGAAAAGCTGCAAGTTGTTTCCGAGCAATATGGCATTAAGAGCCTTTACACGGATTATATGGAAATGCTGGAGAAAGAGAATCTAGATTTAGTATCTATTTGCACACCCAGCGGTATGCACCCTCAGATGGGCATCGATGTTGCCAAACACAAGATTAATGTGCTTACCGAAAAACCAATGGCAATCAATATCGAAAGTGCCGACAAGCTTATCAATGCCTGTGATGCCAATAAAGTTAAACTATTTGTAGTTAAGCAAAACCGCCTCAATGCCACCATGCAGATGCTGAAACGTGCCATAGATAAAGATCGCTTCGGCAAAATCTTCATCGCTCAGTCCAACGTATTCTGGCAACGCCCCCAAGCCTACTACGAAGCCGAGAAATGGCGTGGCACCTGGGAATTTGATGGCGGCGCATTTATGAACCAAGCCAGCCACTATGTGGATGCCATGCACTGGCTTCTAGGCAACGTGGATAGCGTGATGGCATACACTGCCACCCAAGCCAGACATATTGAAGCAGAGGATACCGGCTGCGCCATTCTGCACTTCCGCAGTGGCATTATCGCCTCCATGAATGTTACCATGCTCACCTATCCCAAGAATTTTGAAGGCTCCATCACCATTATGGGCGAAAAAGGCACCGTGAAAATAGGCGGCGTTGCCGTGAACAAGATAGAGAAGTGGGAATTTGAAGATTACGACGACGACGACCGTATTGTTTTAGAAAGTAACTACACGCCACCCACCGTATATGGCTTTGGCCACAATCCCTATTACCGCAACGTGGTTGATGTCCTGCTGAATAAGGGTGTCCCCGCAACTGACGGACGCGATGGACGTAAGTCTGTAGAGATTATCCAGGCTATATACCGCTCTGCAAAGACGGGTAAAAGAGTATCCCTACCGTTATAATAACAAGTTAAGATAAATACCTTTCTTATACAGGAACACCGCTTATGCTGGTGTTCCTTTTCCTTTATAATGAACAATTACCAGCTCTTCAAATCATTTATGGCTCAAGTTCATTTATGGTTGGTAAGATAAACTCGGTTCGAGATTCCATTATAGTCCCCTGCTTCATTCCTTACTTGTATCGCTCTATCAATGCCCTATCATTGCCCTTATTATGGGCAATGGGTGGGCAATGATAGGACAATTCAACGATTCAGACAAGAAGTGACAACCTACTTAGTTTGAAAGAGCCCAAATCAAATCCATGCCAAGAGTCATTAACGCAATAGCAGATAACTCTTGTTGACCAATATCATCAATTATCTTAACCCAACACTTAGATATGTGAAGATTTCGCTTGACATATACTAAACATTATTTATGTTGTCCTTAATATTATCAAGGAGGCTTAGATGAATTTATCGTCTTGCCCAATTTGCAAGCATGAATTGAAAGTTAAGGAAGTTGCCTGTGAGCGCTGTGGCATAAGCTATAAAGGTAATTTTGAAACTACTTGGCTGGCAGCGTTTGATGAGAGCCAGTTAGAGTTCATCAAGTTATTCCTGTTAGTACAGGGAAACCTGAAAGAAACCCAGCAACAGCTTGGAATTTCGTATCCCACAGTGAAAAGTCGTTTGGCGGATATCATCCGTCTCATCACCAAGAAAGAACCCAATAAAGACAAAGTTGGCGATGTTTTAGCCGATTTGGAAGAGGGGTTTATCAGCGTGGAAGAAGCAATTAACATGATAAATACAAGGAGAACAAAATGAGTACAATGAAACTACAACAGATTCTGGATTACAAGGGCATCACCAGAATCAATATCGAGAATAATCTGGCACCGCTTACAGTGGAAGCCTCACCGCACGGAAAAGTGGAACTGCTTGGCGAGCTTGATCTTGAGCAGCCATATGAAGAGTTTTCTTGGGAAGATTGCATCAGCACTTCTTTCAAGGATGGGGTTTTGAGCATTGAAATGGACGAAGTGGATGGTTTGGAATCACGCTTTTTCTCTAATAACCGCTCTTTCATAAAGATCCTGGTTCCCGCTGAGGCGGAGCTAAAAGTAGAAATGGAAAATCTGCCGGTAACCTTTATTGGGCTTGCAAACACCTTGGTTGTAAGCAGTGAGAATGCGCCTATCCGTATTCAAGATTGCCATGGCAACAAGCGTTTGATTAATGAAAATGGCCCTATTAGCATTAAAAACTGTGAAGGCGATTTAAATATAGAGCTGGAAAACGGGCCACTATCAGCAGAGGCTATAAGCGGTGCTTCCCTTATTATAGATTCCGAAAACGGGCCTTTAAAGATTCGTGAAGCTTGCTTTACAAATGTTAAAATCACTAACGAAAATGGTGTGATTGCCTACGAAACACTGTTTGTGGAAGATGCCAGCATAATCCTTAGCACCGAGAATGGCGTTATCCACTTTGTGCTGCCGGAAGATATGGATTATGAGCTGCGTGCACAGACTGAGCAAGGGAAGATCAAATCCAGATTAGAACAACCATTTACCCAAGAAAATGGGGTGTATGTGCTGAAAAATGGCGAAGGTAAAACCAAGATAAATATCAGCTCCGAAAACGGACTCATCAAAATAGGCGAAGGCGAGCGGATTAATCTGGAGTTTCTGAAGGCTAAAATCGAGCAGTTGAAGGAAAGCATCAGCACTGTGTCAAACAGCGATGACATGGAGAAGGTTAAGCAGCAATTCGCCAATGTAAGTAACTATATCAGTTCCCGTGTTGCCAATCTCAAAGAAGAAAATGTTAAAGGAACCATCGTTTTAAATCTTGCCAAGCTGAAGGCTGTTATTGACGATTTTGACTTCAATGAAGCAAAAGATAAGACAATCACAGAAGTTGGCGAACATACATCCAAGATTTATGAAGAACTGCTGAAAGTTCACGAAGAACTGCTGAAAAACTTTGAGAAATTCGGTACTAAGTTCACGGAGACACTCCACTCTGCTAAACACAAACATGGCTTCAAGATAGATGGCTTGGGCGAGTATATCAATAAAGTTATCAATTCCTCGCTGATTAAGCCTTATCTTGGCGGCGAGATGAAAAATAAAGAAAAAGAAGAAGTTTCAGATCGCAGTCGCCTGAAGATATTAGATATGCTGGAGGCAGGAAAAATTACCGCAGAAGAAGCAGAACGTTTACTAACAGCCATTAACCAAGAATAATCTTGACAGAAACACCTCAAAAGGAAG
>JALNXT010000071.1 GCA_023230245.1 Candidatus Cloacimonadota bacterium | reverse complement strand
CACACTGCAATAATCAAGAGCTTCCTGACCATTGGCGGCAATGCTTACCTTGATGCCCCAGCCTTCCAATTGACGGCGGGTTACTATCTGATTGATAGGCTCGTCTTCCACTATGAGAACTTCCATGCCGGGAAGATGCTGGAGTTGTTTCTCAGGATGGCTGTCAAGGGTGGCTTCCTGTTCCGCTTGGCTTGTTTTCAAGGCGAAGGGGATAATAAAAAAGAAGCTGCTGCCGTTTCCGCCTTCGCTTTCCACCCAGATGAAGCCATTCATCAATTCCACTAAACGCTTCACTATGGAAAGTCCCAAGCCAGTTCCACCATACTTGCTGGTAACCATGGAATCTGCCTGGCTAAAGTTATCAAAGATATCCTCTTGCTTACGTGGGTCTATTCCGATGCCTGTGTCTGTTACACAGAAGAGGATGCGGATATCATCATCGCTGATAGTATAAATATCGGCACTCACATCCACGAAGCCAGATTCGGTAAACTTAAGGGCATTCTGTAACAGGTTTATGAAGATTTGCTTCAGCCGTAGCTGATCTCCATGCAATACGTTAGGGATGCGTTCGTTGATATGGCTGCGAATATCTAAACCCGGCTTATTATTCTGGAGGATGAAAGTTCTCAGGATATCGTCCAGTAGAGTACGAGGGTTAAAATCGTTGATTATCAGTTCCAGCTTTCCGGATTCTATCTTCGAAAAGTCCAGTATGTCGTTGATAATCTTCATTAGGCTACGCCCTGAAGAATACATTATTTCGTAGTATTCTTTCTGTTCGGCGCTGGCATCCATCTGCTGCAAAACTTGCAGGAACCCCATGATTCCATTCAGCGGAGTGCGTATTTCGTGGCTCATAGTTGCCAGGAAATGACCCTTGGCGGCGTTCGCTGCTTCTGCCTTTTCTTTGGATTCCAGCAGTTGAGCTTCCAGATTCGTCTGGGCGGTGATGTCCATCATATAACCGTAGTATAGGTGGTTATTGCGGGTACTATCTATGCGGGTGGAGTAATCTAACACCCATCGTATCTCGCCTGTTTTAGTAATAATTCGGTAATTTTTAACGGAGAATTCGCCCCTGTCTTCCGCTGTTTCATTGGCAAGGTAAGCCTTTCTGTCTTCGGAGAATACGATATCAGAGAATTTGTCGTTCATAGCGATGATCTCGTCCACGCTGTAGCCCCATTGATCTATATTCTCGGAAACCATCAGAGCTTTCGGAGGTTCCGCTTGCATCTTATAGATGATCACCGGACCTCTGATAAAGATTTTATATTCGCGAATAAGTTCTGTTTCTATCGATACTCGAAGCGCCAGTTCAGCTTTTAAAGTTCTTCTATATTTGCGGTTTTTAAGGAGGTAAAGGATAAACAGCGCAACAGACAAAAAGGCAAAGAAGATGATATGGATAATATGCAAGGTTGTGGTGCTTATGCTGACTTCTGGTTCTGAATATAAGCCATATCGTCCGAGCCACTTTTTCTGAATTGCCTCCAGTTGTCCGTTTTGGCTTAAGACTAATAGCGCATTATTTACTTCGGCGATTAGTTTCGGGTCTTTGGCGGCGTAACAGTACTCGCGCTGGAATATTTTAATGGGAAGGGCTTTGATCTGTTTTAGGTTTTCCTGCTTAACAATGTACAGCCCATTCATGTGATTCACAATACAAGCATCATACTTGCCGGAATCCAGCAATTTTAAAGCATCTTCAGGGGTGGGAACCTCAATAATGCTTCCGTGGAAGTTAACTCTTTTCAAAAAGTCTCTGGAGATATCACCCTGTTGGATTACTATTGTCCCATCCAGGACGTCTTTTATATCTTTTATCTTGGATTTCTTATGCACAAAAACAGAGCGCCACGTTTGAGCATGAGATTCGGTAAAACTAATCATACTCGAGCGCTCAACAGAGAAAGCCATGCCCTGAACAAGGTCTATTTCGCCTCTATCCAGCCATTGACGCACAAGTGCCCACTTCGCAAGACGGAATTCGGGCTGCCAACCAAGCTGCCGGCATATCGCCTTGCTAAGCTCCACATTGTAGCCATCGGGCAAAGATTCTTCGTTCAGATACTCATAGGGAGGATAATTGAAATCTCCACCAATAATCACTTTACGGGGCGCAGTTTTCTGCTCTTGGGCTAAAAGGCTGAAACACATTGCTAAAATTAGCAACAAACCGATAACTCTTTTTCTCATCAATACTCTCTATTATTGCTCGCCTTACAAGGGCGGGTCACTATTATTAAACTCTCTGTTAAATGCATGTTGCTATGATATATAGCACCATTTCGTTACTGGGTTACCGATCTCAGAATCGGCAGAGCTGTCTGGTGTGCATTATCTGAATGCAGGGGCAAATCGAAACTCGCCATCCCATGCTTGCAGAGTAACAACCGACTAACGTCTATTATGCGATAATGCTTCAATCTGTCAAGGGAATAATGCTTTTCCAGACAAACTTCCCTGTGGTAATGTTTCTACTCGTTCTGAGAAAGGTTCCACTGACAAGTAGCGGGCATCCTGATAAAAAACAATTACTCACAAGCTAAAAATTGAGCACTGATGCGCTTTCTTGCAGGCATTGCCCTATCATTGCCCTATCATTGTCCATGATAAGGGCATTGAGTGGGCAATGATAGAGCAATTGCCGCAAGTTTGCGTGATAGATAATTGTACAAAAATCGCAGCGAAACCGGAGCTATAGGCGGGCAGCCTATACTGGGAAAGCAGGCATCTTGCTTGCCGAGACAAACGAGACGCCTGTAGCTACAAGATCCTGCGACTCCCATGTAAGTGAGTGCCTTGTTATCGATACTTATAACAAACCTAAAAGTGAAACTTGACAAATAAAACCCGCAAGGATAAATGCGTTTTAGTTAATCTGGAGGTTTTATGCAAGCTTTCATTACCTATTTACAAGCCATATTAAAAGCGGATAAATACGATATTACAGAGCACTCTTTACGCTCTGATCTTCAGCAGTTAATCCAAGTTATTATTACTGATACCAATTCTAAGATTACACTATTACACGAGCCAAAGCGTTTAGTGGACTACGGTGCACCTGATTTTAAGCTTACTATAAGTGATGCTATCCTGGGCTATGTGGAAAACAAAGCTATTGGTGTGGATTTGGATAACATATTAAAAACTGACCAGATCACACGCTATAAGAAGCTTTCCAATAATATCCTACTAACCAATTATCTGGATTGGATATGGATTAAGGATGGCAAAATACAGGCACGCAAAACGCTTTGTTACGTTACAGACCTCTCGGTACACCGCTTCAAACCGGATGAAAAGAATATAAAAGAAGTGCAAGAGCTGATTAAGCAGTTTCTTTCCTCTGCACCGGAAGGCATCGGACTGCCTAAAAAGCTGGCAGAAGCCTTAGGGCAACGAGGCAAACTGCTGAAGGACTATTTGCTTGATGAGCTTAAACGTCAGCAGAATGATGAAGCTGAAGGCAGGCTGTTCGGCTTATATAATACATTTGTAAAACTTGTAGATCACGAACTGAAACTGGAGGATTTCACCGATACTTTTGCGCAAATGCTAGTTTATGGTCTGTTTATGGCAAGGCTGAATTCGGATACAGATAAGATAGATCTTAAAAACGTGGATGATTACATACCCTCTTCATTTGAGCTTATTGGTGAGCTGGTTGGTTTTTTGAAAGAGCTTAACAAACCGAACTATTCTGAAACCCGCTGGATTGTGGAAGAAGTGCTTGCCGTGCTAAACACCATGGATTTAATCGGCATCACCCAAGCACTGTCCTTTGATAAAAAGAATAAGCAGGCTACTGCAGAAACAGCCAAAGACCCTTATGTTTACTTTTATGAGGATTTCCTCGCTGCCTATGATAAAGCTCTTAAGAAAGCCAAGGGTGTATACTATACTCCGCCCCCTGTGGTCAATTTTATTGTTAGAGCTGTTAATGATGTGCTGAAAGATACTTTCGGCATTGCTGATGGGCTTGCTGACTATAAGAAAGTAACTGTGCTGGATTTTGCTTGTGGGACGGGTACTTTTCTTTTGGAGATTATCCGGCAGATATTGGATGCGGTGCCGGTTTCCAAGCAGGATTTGATTATAAAAGAGCATATCCTAAAGAACATTTACGGCTTTGAGTATATGATCGCCCCATACACTGTAGCACATTTAAAACTTACCCAATATCTAAAAGAAAAAGGCTATGAACTTGATGATGATGAGCGGTTTAAGGTATTTCTAACCAATACACTGGAACACTTTGAAGGCGGTAATGAGAACCTTCTGCCTGCTCTATCCAAAGAAAGCAAGAGTGCAAGTGGTGTTAAAGATAAACCGATATTGGTGATTACGGGGAATCCACCTTATAGCTATGTGTCCCATAACAATGGCGAATGGATAAAAGGCTTGGTGAAGGATTATTATTTCTGCGATGGCAAGCCCTTGGGTGTAAGAAACCCTAAAGGCTTGCAGGATGATTATGTGAAGTTTATCCGCTTTGCCCAATGGAAGATAGATCAAGTTGATGAAGGTATGGTTGCTATCATTACCAACCACTCCTATCTCGATAGCCCAACCTTTAGAGGGATGCGCCAGTCTCTAATGAAAACCTTTAATCAGATGTATTTCCTTGATCTGCATGGGAATAGCAAGAAGAAAGAGACTGCCCCTGATGGTGGTAAAGACGAGAACGTCTTTGATATTATGCAAGGTGTATGCATTTCAATATTACTAAAGATTAACAAAGCCGGAACTGCACTTGCAAATTACGATATATCAGGTACACGTCTTAAAAAATATGAACTTCTTAACCAATTACGAGTGAAAGATATAGAATGGAGTAGCATTGAATCATGTGCCCCATTCTATTGTTATAACCTTAAGACAAAAGAAAATATCTTAGAATACTATAAGTATGTATCCATAAAAGATTGTACGATAGTAAGCAATACTGGCATTAAGACGCACCGTGATCATTTTGCAATTGGATTTCAGAAAGAAGAAATAATAAGGCGTGTTAATGATTTCTCAGATATTAGCCAATCTGATCATAGTATTACTAAATTATATTCTTTACCAGATACAAGAGACTGGAAACTGAATATAGCTCGAAAACTAATATATGCAAAGGAAGATAAATACTTACCAATAAAACGAATAGCATATAGACCATTCGACGTAAGGTTTACTTATTACGATCCTGCTTTCATTGAACTCACAAAGTCAGATGTTTTTCAACACTTTGAATTAGATAATATATCCTTGGTTTGCACACGTCAAATCGCTCTTAATGATTATAGCCATATTTTTGTGACTGATATAATTAGCGAGACTTGTTTTATATCAAACAAGACTAAAGAAACCTCGTACATTTTCCCCTTGTTTTTATACTCCACAGGCAAATTCTTACAAGAAGATAAAGTTTTTATGCAGTCGAACTTCAAGCCTGAAATAATCCAGATGCTTAAGTCCAAGTATTCAGTTGCTGATATCACTCCCGAAGCCATCATGGGCTACATCTATGCCGTGCTGTATTCTCCCACCTATCGCAGTAAGTATAAGGACTTCCTAAAGACAGATTTCCCGCGCATACCCTTCACGGATGATTATGCTATATTCCAAATTATGGCTGTCAAGGGCAATGAACTGATCCAAGCGCATCTACAACGCAGAACTGACCTTAAGACTAAATATCCAGCCATGGGGGATTTTACCACCAAAGGCGATAACGTGGTTGTTAAGGTTGTATATGATGATACCCATGAAAAGCTGTATATTAACCCTACCCAGTACTTTGCAAATGTCCCTGAGCGGGTATGGTCTTTCTACATAGGTGGTTATCAGGTGTTGCAAAAGTATCTTAAAGACCGTAAGGGCAGAACCCTTACTCTGGATGAGATAAACAACGTTGAGGATGTGGCAAAGATACTGGCTTATACAATAGACACAATGATAGAGATAGATGAATTATCCCAAGCGTGGATATGATATAGGAGGAATAAATGAAACACACGATTTTTATGCTGATGTTGTTACTTATGGCATTTTATCTATTCGGGCAACGTTACGATGGCCCATTTGGGCTAAAAATGGGTTTGACATTATCACAGTTAAAGCAGATTGATTCCGAAGTGTCTGAAACAGATAATGAGGGAGTGTTTCGGATGAATATTGTTCCCAAACCCCACAAGTCATTCGAAAGTTATTTCATTGTAGTTTCTCCCAAAACTGGTTTGGCAAAGATTATAGCTATTTCAGAGGATGTTATCACTAATAGCTCCGGTTCAGCATTACGGTCGAAATATACGGAGGTTCGAGATGCAATCTATAAAAAATATGGTGATTATACGGAACATGACTTTGTTAATTCTGGCAGTATATGGACTGAACCTCAGTATTTTATGCATGCTCTTGATAGTGGAGATGCATATTTAAGCAGCACTTGGGAGAATAGCGAAGGCTCGATTATACCAGAGGAGATTGCGGATATCTACTTGTCTGTAGATAGCTTAGACACAAGAACTGGCTATATGAAATTAATGTATGAGTTTACGAACTTCAGCGATTATGCGGATGAAATTAAAGAAAAGGAAGATAGCTCTTTTTGAGGTTGCTAATACTTTGCTGGACGATAAACAACATGCAAGCCTCATCAGTAGCAATGCGACCTGGACTTCACTATATGTAAGCTATAATACTACCAGTGAAATGATTAGAGGAATACTGAACTTGACTGAAAACAGATTTTCGCTATCGACAATGAAAGCGCAATTCTGTAGTCCAGTGCGCCTTTAAGTTATAGGTAAATATGTAATTAGCATCGGCACAAAGGACTCCAGACACAAAGCGCTTTAATCTTGCTGGGATGACGTGAGCAAAACCCCGCATAGAGTTGTGTGCTAATCTTGGTTCTTTAGGATTTCCAGCACTCTTTCGAAGATATAACCCACATGGATGCGGTTGGTAAGATCCAGCTTTTCCACATCGATTTCCAGGACAGGTCCATTGTGAAAACCAAGTTTTACAACGTTAGCCCCGTACGCTTTATACCAGCGATTCAGGTTATTTATCTCCGTGAACTGCCAACCGCCTTCAAGTTCCATTTCCCTACCGCGTTGTTGAATCCTTTCCCAAGCCAATGATGGGCTTCCCTGTAACAGGATTATCAGGTCTGATGAGGGGAGTTGCCGGTTTACCGTTTGGAATTGAGTAACCAGATTGTCCAATTCGTCATCGGTTAATAGCCCGTCTGCATGGAACTGATTGCAAAAAACCAGCAAATCTTCAGGTAGTGAACGGTCTTTCACATAGCTTCCAGAACCGCTTTTACCCAGCCGCCGTTGC
>JALNXT010000069.1 GCA_023230245.1 Candidatus Cloacimonadota bacterium | reverse complement strand
TTTGGTTAAGGCAAGTCCTGTTAAGTGGATGGATTTCTCGAAATTCAAAGCTTGCGAGATGGCATTCTGCCCGGTGGTGGCATCCACCACCAGAATCGCTTCATGGGGTGCATCAGGTATCAGTTTCTTGATAGTTTTATCTATCTTGCCCAGTTCTTTCATCAGCTTCTCTTTGGTATGCTGCCTGCCGGCTGTATCGATGAGAACTATGTCGTAACCTTTGGCTAAAGCTGAGCTTATGCCATCAAAGATTACCGCAGAGGGATCACTATCCGCTTTGGCACGCACGATTGCTACAGATGCTCTTTCTGCCCAAATGGCAATCTGTTCTATGGCAGCGGCACGGAAGGTGTCTCCTGCAACTATTAAAACCTTCTTTCCTTGCTGGGCGAACTTATGGGCTACCTTGCCGATGGTAGTGGTTTTCCCAGTTCCATTCACGCCCACAAATATTATTACATGCGGTTTATGTTCTGGCTCGGCAAAGAAATCTGGCGCATCTGCATCTTCACGCACCAGAACATCTTGCATGATATCAGTTAAAGTGATTTGTGCGATCTCGGCATCGGTGATTCTTTCAATTCTGATCTCTTCTCTCAGGCGTTCCAAGATCATCTCCGTGATTTCCACACCGGTATCGCTTTTTATCAGGATATCTTCAATCTCTTCCAGCATAGCTTCATCAACCACCCCACGCAAGCGCACGGCATCCGCTATCTTACCTAGAAAGCCACTCTTGGTTCTATTCAGCTTTTGTCTTAGGTTTCGTACTATACTAAGCAATTATATTCTCCTCTAGGGGGGCAAATCGTATTTGAACTTGGACTCAGATTATTCGCCACTCTGTTTACCCCACAATGATTATTATTGACATAACATCTATGTGCGATAACTTTGTATTATTGGCTGGGACGTCAATAGAAATCTAAGCCAAAAACAGGAAAGGATAGTTATGGAACGACAGAAGCTTATGCCGCTGCACCTTTTACTAATAGCTTTACCAGTGATAGCCTCAATTTTAGGCGGGCTGTTAACCACTGGTAGCTTGACTGCTTTTACGACATTATCGGGAGCGCAGGGAATCAGTCCTGCCCAGTTTCATCTTGCCATCAGTATTTTTGTAGGTGTCTTTGCCTTTATCTGGCGCTTCTTCCCCAAAACTTATGTGGTTATCGAAATCTTTGTCCTTGCTCTTTTTTACACCATCACGATGAGCACCGCTTTACAGCTCAAAAGCAATCTACTCTTCTTGTTCGGTTTGAATATCGTTTATGCTTTTTTGTTAGCAGTAGTAACCAAGCTAACTTTTTACAATAAGTTTTTGTTGCGCTTTCGCTTGTTTGCCTTTACCCTTATTGCAGCCCTTCTTCATGCTTCCTATTTCTTTGTTTTATATAAGTTACTCACCGATTCCTACACCCCAAGCAGCTTTGTTGAAAATTACTTAGGAGCCTTTTACCTATTCATATTCACCGGTTTTGGGCTTTCCCTGGCGGATAACATCATCACCCGCAAAGATATTGAAGAACTGCGCAAAATCCAACAACGGCAAGCAGAAGAAGAAGACGAAACAGAAGATGATATCTGATAGAGATTACTTTGTCATTCCTCACACACCTGATGCTGACGGCACTATCCAAGTTCTGGATTGCGACAAGCTCTTCCCCACTTTGCAACCTTTATATCTGGAAATAGGCTCTGGCAAAGGTGAGTTCATCTCCGCATATTCCCTGATGCACCCGGATTGCAACCTTTTGGGCATAGAGACAGCCGATAAACGCATCAATAACATCTTAAAGAAGCTCAGTCCGGATAAACATAACAATGTCCGCCTCTTACGTTTACACGTGGATGCCACTATTTGCAAACATTTCGCTCCCGAATCTATTGCCGGAGTGTTTATCCAGCATCCCGATCCCTGGCCTAAACGCAAACATCACCGTCGCCGGCTGTTTCAAGAAGACTTTCTTGATGCTTTGGCGCAAATATTACAACCTGAAGCTCAAGTCCAAATCTCCACCGACCATGCCGAATATGCAGCATGGATTTTGGAGGAGTTTCTTGCCAATCCTTGCTACATCTCCGTTTATGACGATCCCCTGCGGATGCAATCCACTTTTGAAGATCACATCACCACATGGTTTGAGTCTGAGCAACGACGTCAAGGTTTTGACCCCCATTTTATGTTGTTTAAACGCATTTAGGAGTATTTTTATGAATTATGATTTTAGCCCCAACCACGACGTTAATGAAATGTTAAATAACGTTGTACAAAGCATTACTAACCTTGCCGAAGAGCAATTAGCTCACATCAAACGCCTCACCCGCATCGGCGAATCCCTTTCTTCCGAAACCGATCTGGACAAGATATTCGACATGATCCTGGAAGAAGGCATCGAGTTTACCCTTGCCGATGCCGCCACCATATACAAGGTAAGCGAAGACGGTAAATTCCTTGAGTTCGAGATCTTATACAACGCCACCCTAAACATCCGTCAGGGAGGCAGCAGAAACCCCACTAAATGGGCGAACAAAATCCCATTATACACTCCCGAGGGCAAACCCAGCCTTCGCAACATCGTTACCAGTGTTTATCACAATAAAAGCAGCCTTTCTTTTGATGATGTGTACGAAACCAAAGATTATGACATCTGCGGAACCATAGATTTTGATACCAAGAGCAACTACCGTTGCAAATCTATGCTCACCATCCCCCTCAAAAATCACGAAGATGAGGTATTAGGCGTAATTCAATTTATCAATGCTATGGATGAACAAAAGAACATCGTATCTTTCACTGCCGAACATAAAACGATGCTTTCTTCCCTCGCATCACAAGCTGCCATCGCTTTATCTAACCGCGTATTGATCCAGGGCATGGAAAGCTTATTAAATCAATTTGTCCGCTCCATTGCAACAGCCATCGAGCGGAAGTCAAAGTATTCAGGTGCTCATATCTCCAGAGTGGCAACCCTCACCGAACTCTTTGCCGATAAGATAAACCTGGCTGATGAACATTATTTTGGCGGAAGGCGTTTTACCGATGCCGAGCTGAAAGAGCTATCGATGGCAGGGTGGATGCACGATGTGGGCAAGATTGTAACTCCTGAATTTATCATGGACAAGAGCACAAAACTGGAAACGATTTTCGATCGCATTGAAATGGTGCAACTTAGATTCGAGAAACTGGATCTATTCCTAAGGCTCTTAAAGACCAAGCTTAGCGAAGATGAATATGCCTCCTTTATCAAAGAGCATATTGATGCTGAGGTTGATCCCGCCAATGTCCATGAGTTTATTACCGAAGGTCTTGCCTTTGTTATCAAGCTGAATGTGGGCGAAGAATTTGTGGCAGAAGAAGATATCAAACACGTCGAAAAGCTTAGTACCATAGATTTCCAGTATGATAATCAACACTACTGTCTGTTCTCCGAAAGCGAAAAGCAGAATCTGATGATCACCGGAAGAGGCACATTTACCGGTGCCGAATTCCAAATAATGAAAGACCACGTTGCCATCACCTGGGAAATGCTTTCTCAAATCACCTTCCCCAAGAAATATAAGAACGTTGCCTTCTACGCCTCCCAACACCATGAAGCCCTTAATGGCAGGGGCTATCCCAAGGGTTTAACCGCTACCGATTTGTCTCTTCAGTCCCGCATCATTGCCGTAGCCGATATATTTGAAGCACTCACTGCGGCAGACCGTCCCTATAAGAAGCCAAAAACCCTCTCTGAATCTTTGGATATCATCACCACCATGGTTAAAATTGGACACTTGGATAAAGATTTGGTAAGCTACTTCATGGATTCGGGACTCTATCTCGAATACGCCAATCGCTTTATGCAGCCGGAATATATCGACGAGGTGAACATCGCTGCACTGAAAAACAAGTACGCAGAAGAAGTAACGAAGTAACAAAGCGAAGAAGTGATGAAGCAAAGAAGTAACCAAGGATCCTTAACTCTTAACTCTTAACTTTTAACTCTATTGATGATAAACGACCTGTTTAAACAGCCTCTGCTCTTTCTTGCGCCCTTAGCCGGCTATACCGACCAAGCTTTTCGTCTGTTATGCAAAAGCATGGGTGCAGAGGTGATGGTAAGCGAAATGGTGAGTGCCGATGGCTTGATCCGCGATTCCGCCAAGACGGTTCAATACGCCATCTTCACCAAAGAAGAGCAACCTTTTGGCATTCAGATCTTTGGAAGCGACCCGCTGGTGATGGCGAAAGCCGCCGAATTCTTGCTGCCTTTCAAACCTGATTTTATCGATGTCAATATGGGTTGCCCGGTTAAAAAAGTTATTAAACGCGGAGCTGGCTCTGCTTTGATGCAAGATCCTCAGCTTGCGGTAAGCATCGTAACAGAAATCCAGCAGGCTTTATCCCATCAAATCCCCCTCAGTGTGAAGTTTCGTAGCGGGATAGACAACAACAATCTCAATTATCTGGATTTTGGCAAGCGTATGGAAGCCGCGGGAGCCGATTTTATCTGCCTCCATCCTCGCACGGCAAAGCAAATGTTCAGCGGTAAAAGCGATTGGTCTCACATCAAAGAGCTAAAAGCAGCGCTCACCATTCCTCTTATCGGCAATGGTGATGTCAGCAGCCCAGAAGAAGCCAAACAGATGCTAACCGAAACTAATTGCGATGGAGTGATGATTGGGCGTGGAGCTTTGGGTAAACCCTGGATATTCCGTCAAAGCAGGCAAATGCTCAGCACCAATAGCTACGATCCCATCACCAAAGACATCCTGCTAAGCACCATTTTACGCCATATAGATTTTGCCCTCAGATTCAAACCAGAGCATGTGGTAGTAAAAGAGATGCGTTCTCAGATTTGTTTTTACACCAAAGGACTTTTGGGAGCAGCAGAACTTAGAAACCGCATCAACCATACCGAAAGCATGGACGAGTTATTGAGCATCCTCTCCCTTGGCCTAAAGCTATAACCATCTGATATATAGCTATACAGATTCACAAACAGCCTTCTTCCTTGCTTGCATTGCCCTATCATTGCCCACCCATTGCCCTTATCGTGGGCATTGAGTGGGCAATGATAGAGAAATTGGTGCAGGGAAGCGCAAGTAACGAAGTCAATATTCCCTTGCATCCGGGAATGGGAACTACTTAATCTCTTGCCGTTATATTAGATAACGCTCTTTTTCTTGCGTGATTTCTCTTCGAAGAAAGAATAGATTACCGGCACAAATACCAAGGTTATCAAAGTGGAACTTAGCATCCCACCTACCACAGCTCTTGCCAAGGGTGCTTGGGTTTCTCCTCCTTCACCAAAACCTATCGCCATGGGAATCATTGCCAATATCGTGGTGCTGGCTGTCATCAGGATGGGGCGTAACCTACGTCTGCCTGCCTCTTCGATAGCTTCATGCACAGGCATCCCATCTTTGCGGCGCAGCATATTTATCGTGTCCACCAAGAGAATGGCGTTGTTCACCACAATCCCGCCTAGCATAATACACCCTATATAGGATTGGATGTTGAAGGTAGTCCCCGATAAAAAGAGCATCAAGATAACGCCAATGGCTGCAAATGGCACGGAGAACATAACCACAAACGGGTCTTGCAAAGATTCATATTGGCAAGCCATCACCATATACACCAGTATCAGGGCAAGGATAAAGCCTAGCATCAGCTCTTTAAATGACTTTTGCTGCTCTTCATAATCCCCGCCAAACACTACTGAAAAGTCTTGCGGTATAGGAACATCACGAAGCTTCGTACGAATATCATTGATAATGGAGCCCATATCCCGCCCTGCGATATTGGCATCAATGGTAGTAATCCTTTCCTGGTTCTGACGTTCAATTTCAGAGGCACCTTCTCCAGATTCCACTTTCACCACGTTCCGCAGAACTATCGGCTCACCTGCGGTATTCGTTAAAGTAAGGTTCAACACTTCATCCAGCGAGCTTTTATCTTTCTCATCCATCTGCACTAAGATACTGTATTCTTTACCTGTCTCGCGATAAGTACCAGCTTTAGAACCAGATAACACTGTTTGTAGCATTTGGGCAATATCCTGCACAGAAAGTCCCAGTTCAGAGGCTTTATCTCTATCCACCACCACCAGCTCTTCCGGAGACCCCGTCGAGCGGCTAAGATTGGTATCGGTAACGCCTTTCACATCCTCCACAATCTTCTGTATTTGCCTTGCCAAAGCAGCGCCAACATCCAAATCGTGCCCCCGTATCACCACTTCCAGCCGTCCTGCAGAACTCTGCATCCTTCTGAATACCATCAGGTTAGTGCTTGGTTGTATGCGTATCTTTGCTCCTGAAATCCCAGATACCAGCTTACGCAGGTCGTTGCATACTTGTTCACTGGAGCGGGTTCTTTGGTTTTGAGACACCAGCGACACCCGTATTGAGCCAGTGTTAGAAGTTGCGGATCCCCATCCACTGCCTCCCACAGAACATACCATATTCTTAATTTCCGGTACGCTTTTCTTGACAATTGCTTCCAACTGCTTCATTTTGCCATCTGTAATCGAGAGTTTGGTGCCTATTGCCATTTCCAGGCTTATCCTCACCTCTCCTTCGTCTGAAGCAGGCATCAGTTCTTTTCCCACAAAGGGAACCAGCAAGATGCTTAATCCCAATATAGACGTTGCGGAAACAACGGTAATATATCTATGTTTTAAAGCCCGATGCAATATCTTCTTATAGCCTTGCTCCAGGTTGGTAAGCAAGCGTCCCACACCATGATAAACTCGCATGCCAAAGCTTTCATGCGGCTTGGCATTGGGATCCACCAAAGTTAGCAAACGGCTGGATAGCATTGGCACCAGCGTTAAAGCCGTAAACAAAGAACAGAAAATCGAAAACGCCACCACATAAGATAACTGCTGGAACATCACTCCGGACATACCCCGCACGAAAATCAACGGCAAAAACACCACCAAGGTAGTAAGCGTGCTGGCAATGATGGGGGCAGTAACTTCTTCCGTGCCCTTCACTGCAGCTTCTCTGCTCCCCATGCCTGTTTCCCTTAAACGGTAAATGTTTTCGAGCACCACAATAGAATTATCCAGCAGCATCCCCACTCCCAACGCCAAACCTCCAAGGGTCATAAGATTAAGGGTAAAGCCATTGAAATACAACAGCGCAAAGGTAGCTATAATAGAAACGGGAATTGCTGTGGAGATAATCGCCGTGCTTTTGATATTGCGCAAAAAAAGCAACAAAATGAAGATCGCCAATATCCCACCCAAAAGCGCAGATTGGCTTACATTGCTGATGGAACGCCTAATGTACACCGAGGTATCCATAATAGGCACAATCTTCACTTGCGGGATATCCATATTTATCTTGGTTATCTCCGCCAAGGCTGCTTTCGCCACATCC
>JALNXT010000068.1 GCA_023230245.1 Candidatus Cloacimonadota bacterium | reverse complement strand
TAATGTAGTAGCTGTATAGCTCTGATATCCGCTGAACTGGATGGTAACGTTTCCTAATCCGGCAGCGGTATCACTGGCAAGAATAGTGCCACTGAGGCTAACAGAAGCCATGGGGACAAGGGTAAGGTTGATTACTTCAGTTTCATCTTCTTCCAGGGTAAAGGTTTGGGTTTGGCTAACGTAGCCATACTTACTGAAGCTGAGACTGTAGGTATTGGGTAGAATGTTATGAATCTGGTAGTAACCATCTGCATTCGTTGTTGCACTGTAAGTAGTATTGGCAATCTGTACCGCCACACCTTGTAAGGGTTGGTTACCTTCGCCAAGCACGATACCGTTGATGTGCCCCACTCCGCCGGGGATAACCGAGAATGATATCTTGGGGAATTGACCGGTGAGGGTGCCACCAGTGATAGTAGCGGGGTCTGCTGTTACGGTATCGCTATAGATGTTACGTGCACGGTTGCTACCCACAGTTTGGCATTTGAAATTAGTACCGCTGAACCAGCCTGTATCCATAGGACGGTTAAACATTATTACCAGGTTTTCTCCGTTAATATACAAGAATGGCACGGGGAAATCTATAGTAATCGTATTCAGTCCACTGGGGAAGCTTAGGGTTCCATCGAACACTGGTGTAAGCTCTGTTGAGGGAATCCAACCTACTGACAAATCTGGCATGGTAGTAGTTCCTATCCATATCTTGATAGGTTTATCAACCAAAGAGGTACTAGCAGAGAAGTTATTGAATAGCTTGATTCCGGTTATTTGTCCGGTAAAACCACTCATTTCATTGGGGTAGATCAGCGTTTCGTACAGCGAATTATTATAAAGGAAATCCAAGGGCATACGTGCATCCTGAGAACCGTCGCCTACAATGACATCGTTGATACAAGTACCGGATAAAGCCACTGTGTGAGCTATCCGGTCTCTGGTGCTATTGCTGCGGTTAGTTGCTAGGTTATCATTGATAGTAAGGGTTGCAGTGTGTGTTCCCAATGCTCCGGGAGAGTAAGTTACACCTATTGTCAGTGTTTCTCCGGTTGCCAATGAAGCAGGAAGTGTGGGTGCACCGGTAATGGAGAAATAGGTGCTACCAGCGATGTTTACACTGTTTATTCCAAGGCTTCCACCGCCCACATTGCGGACTGTGAAGTTCTGGATCTTTGTTCCACCCAAAGTTACATCCACATAATTGTAGGTGGCTGGGGTGACCCCGAACACAGGTTCGCCAGTCATGGGGGTCATAACCAGAGTTGTCTTGGGGAAGGTTCCCGTCAAGGTTCCTTCGGACATGGCATTGGGGTCATAGGGTGTTGAATCGCTGTAAGCATTGCGTGCACGATTAGTACCGACGACTTGGCATTTAAAATAATCCATACTGCTGTACCATGCAGTATCCATGGGGCGATTCCACATCACCACGAGATTTCCTCCGGTATAGGGGAACATGGTAGATAGGGGGAAGGTGATGGTGTTTTCGCCACCGGGATAGGTCATCGTGCCATCGAACACCAAAGTCATCTGGCTCGATGGTATCCAGCCGCCAGAAAGATCTGCCAGGGCGGTAGTCCCCATCCAGATTTTAGTGGGTTTATCCACTAAGGTGGTGGTAAAGAAATTATTATACAGGCTTAACGAAAGGATGTTGCCTATCATTCCCATTTCATCTGGGTAGTAAAGGGTTTGATAGATGCTATTATTGTAATACATATCAATAGGCATGCGGGCGGTGGTGCTGCCATCGCCAATGGTTACCGATAGAATGCCGGCTGGCATCACGGTAATATTGAGGTTGGGCGTTTGGTCGTTAGCAGCGTTTATATCGCCGGCAAGGATAACTTTACCATAGAGGACAACAGGCCCTTCTGCGGTGGGAGTCCAGGTAAGCGGAATACCAACAGTTGTGCCGGCAGCGATTGTTGTTCCTGCTGCTGTGGCAAGTTCGATACCCGCAGCATTGTATAGCTTAACGCTATAGGCGTTTTGGCTGGAGGTGCCATTGTTGAATACGTTAACGGTATAAACAGTAGCACTATCCATACTGGGAGTAGAATTACCCACCACGCTAATAGCAGCAAGGTCGTTAGGTGCGATAATCTCCAGGTTCACGTCATCAATATAGATTGTTTGATAAGTAGAAGTGCAGCCATGTTTGAAGGCAACATGCTTACCCGTTCCTGCATAGGTGGTTAAGGGAACGGAATACTGTGCCCAAGCGGAAGTAAGAGTAACCGTCTGCACAGGTACAAAGGTTGTTGCATCAGTGGGGCTGCTCATCACGCCTACGATGATCGTATATGTAGCCGAACCTTTGGCATAGAATTTTACTCGCGTACTATTTGTCGCTATGGCAGCACTAAAGGGCGGAGCGATAAGCATGGCAATGGCTGCTGTTTCGCTGTAACTATACATTGCAACACAGTTGGGTGCGCTTTGCGGAGTAGTGGTAACTGTCTTCACATATCCTGTTGTTTCGGTAGATTGATAAATGCTGCTCCAATCCGGAGGTAGGGCAGGTGCCGTTACAGCATCAAAAGCCTGTGCATAGGGCAGAGCATTTATCGTGGTGTCGATGCAATTGCCGCTAAGGGCGACAGTGTGAGCAACACGGCTTTCGCTGCCTCTGTTCTCACGGCTTGCAGCGGGGTTCACTTTTATCTCATAGCTGCGGGCAAGGTTGTCGGTAATAGTAATTGTGGCAGTAGTAGTACCTTCAGCAGTGGGGCTATATCTGCCAGTAAATACCATCGTCTGTCCTGTGTTTAGGCTCACAGGCAGGGTAGGGACATTTTGCAGGCTATACATGGGGCTACCGCTGATCGTTACGCTATTTATAGTAAGCGATCCGCCACCGGCATTAACCACGCTGAAGCTTTGGTGGTTGGTGGTATTTATTAGCACCGTACCAAAGTCTTTAGTGGCAGGGTTTACCATGAATAAGGGATCGCCGGTCATGGGAGTCATAATCAGTGAGGTCTTGGGGAAGGTTCCCGTCAAAGTTCCACCTGTCATGTTGTTGGGATCATACTCCGTGGTGTCATCATGAATTTCACGTGCACGGTTAGTTCCCACAATTTGGCATTTGAAATAATCTGAGCTGCTGAAGTATGCAGTATCCAGAGGGCGATTCCACATAACCACGAGGTTTCCTCCTGAATAGGGGAATATGGTGGATAGCGGGAAGATGATGGTATTTTCGCCGCCGGGATAGGTCATGGTGCCATCAAACACTAAAGTCATCTCGCTACCAGGTATCCAGCCGGCAGAAAGGTCTGTCTGGGTGGTTGTGCCCATCCATATCTTAGTAGGTTTATCTACTAAAGAAGTGGTTAAGAAGTTGTTATATATGCTTACAGAAAGGATGTTGCCTATCATTCCAATTTCATCTGGGTAGTAAAGGGTTTGATACATACTACTTTTGTAAAACATATCAAGCGGCATAAGTGCATTAGTAGAGCCATCTCCGATAGTTACAGATATAACACCAGCCGGCATCACCGTAATATTAAGGTTAGGTGTTTGATTGTTGGTAGGGATACCGTCATCCGGCAACACAACTTTGGCGTAGATGACAGCAGGTCCTTCTACTGTGGGCGTCCAGATAATATTAAAGTTGATGATCTCCTGGGGAGCAATGATGGTGCCGGGGATGGAAACTAGTTCCTGATTAGCGGAGTTCATCAGCTTCACAGTGTAGTTAGATTCGCTGTTTGCTCCATTGTTTTTAATGGCAACACTGTAGGTTGTGGGAGCTCCCACGCTGGGTGTGTAGTTTCCGGAAATACTCTGCACACCAAGATCATGTGCCAGATTAACTGCGCTGACCGCTGCCATCCAGCCATCCCTTAGCCCCGAACTATCGGAAGTGAAGACAAAGGTCATAGCGTTCGAGCCGATAATTTCCGCAGGAAGAGTAAGGCCGTTATAGCCAGTTGTGGGGCCTATCTGTGGAGCAGAGGTATTTGCACCGTTATAAATCTTAAGGAAGTCATAGCCACTTTCCGTATCGAACGCCGTAAACATGGCATGAATAATCGAAACGGGGTTAGTAGCAGTGAAGGTGAAGGTGTAGTTCTCCGAGTTCTGATACTGACCGTCAGCACCGCCGGAATCGTAGAAGGAGTATGTCATTCCATCCGGAATAGCTTGCTGACCGTTGGTCATAACTACAACCGGTCCGCCGGTGGTAAAGCTCCAGACAGGGCAATTGGCTGCATCGCCTGATGCATTGAAAGGGATTATTTTCCAGAAATACTGGGTGTTGAGGCTCAATGTCGGTGTATAGGGAGCCATGGTGATGTTTTGAATGAAGGGGGGAGGATTTGTGGTTCCGAAATAGAGTTTGTAGCCAGCCGGAGCACCACCACCGCTGCCCCAGTTGAGGGTAGCGGAGGTCATCACGTTAGTTGCGCCGTTGGCTGGAGAGCCGATTATCGCCGGATTAGGAGGCGTATCGACGGTATAAGTTGTGTAAGTTATACTAATATTGGGGCGATTCGCAGCGACAGTACCGGTTGTGGTGGGTGGATTGGAGTCGGCATTCCAGGTAAGATGAGTGCCGGGAACTGGAGTGGAATAGATTCCACCACCGGCAGTGCTGCCGCCAGCAGTGCTGCTGCCGCTTCCGCCAAAGTTTCTCTCTACCAGAATCATCAGGTTACTACCCTGATCCACATCAAAGTTACTGGTTAGCGGAAACACATTCCAGTCGCCAGCCATTGTCCCTGACAAAGTTGAATCGTAGAGCAGGGTGGCACCAATGATCATATTTGCCCAGTTATCTGTGGTCAATGTTGCCGCGCTTACAGATTTCATATATACCTTGGTAGGTACTTCTGCTGTCGTGGCAATGCTGGAATACCATGAAACCGTAGATATTCTGGTGTTTTGCGCACCAATCTCAGCAGCAGTGTATAAGGCAGCACTACGTTCGTAACCGTAAAAGCTGCCAAGCGGGAAACGTTGGAGGGCTGTTCCATCTCCAATAGTTACCGATAGAATACCAGCCGGTAATACGGTAATATTGAGGTTAGGAGTTTGGTTGTTAGCAGCATTTATGTCGCCGGCAAGGATAACCTTGCCATAGATTACGGCAGCACCTTCAGCGGTGGGTGTCCAGGTAAGCGGAATACCAACTGTTGCACCAGCAGCGACGGTTGTTCCTGCTGCTGTGGCAAGCTCGGTACCCGCAGCATTATATAGCTTAACGCTATAGGTGCTTTGGCTGGCGGTGCCGTTATTGAACACATTAACCGTATAAACGGTAGGGTTGTTCATGCTGGGAGTAGAATTACCCACCACATTAACAGCAGCAAGGTCATTAGCTGCAATAAGCTCTAAACTCACATCATCAACATAGATGGTTTGCGAAGTGGAGTTATTAGCATGTTTAAAGGCAATGAATTTACCGGTTCCGGTGTATGTGGTTAGGGGTACTGAGTACTGCGCCCACGCGGAAGTAAGGGTAATAGTCTGGATTTCCACAAAGGTAGCAGGATCGGTGGGGTTGGTCATCACGCCTATTTTAATTGCATAAGAAGTGGAACCCTTTCCGTAGAACTTCACCCGCAATGTATTCGCCGCCAAGGCAGTGCTTAAAGGTGGTGCGATAAGCATGGCAATAGCAGCTGCGTCATTGGAATTATAGATCGTAACGCAGTTGGGTGCGCTTTGCGGAGTAGTGGTAACGGTTCTCACATAACCGGTGGTTACGTTAGCTTGGTAAATACTGCTCCAGCCTAGAGGAAGGGCAGGAATGGCTACTTCATCAAAAGCCTGAGCATAGCTAAGATCATAGATAGTGGTATCCACACCGTGTCCGCTGAGTGCTATGGTATGGGTTTGCCTCAGATTGTCAGTAATGGTAACCGTAGCTGTATGATCACCTGCTGCGGTGGGAGCATATACTACTTTGAAGGTAGCGGGGCTTCCCATAACAAGTTGCGCCGGCAAAGTGGGCAGATTGGTAAGGCTGAAGAAATTACTGCCACTGATGCTGATACTGTTTATAGTAAGGGTGCCACCGCCAGAGTTAAATATGGTAAAATTCTGGTTGGGAGTGAATCCCAAAACCACATCGCCAAAGTTCTTGGCAGTAGGGCTTACCATAAATAGAGGGTCAGGGCTGGGAGGACTCATTAGGAAACGGATATTGGAGCGATTCATTGCGGTAGTGCCTGTGATTCCGGTGCTGCCATTGGCAGAGTCGCTCTGGAAGCGCAAAGAGCTGTTATAGGCAGTAGCCGTGTAATAAACCAAAGCATTATGAGAAATGGCTCCCATCACATCAGTGCTAATATCCACGAGCAGATTTGAAGTACCATCCCATAGGAAAGGAGTAGTAAGAGTATGAAGATTCCAATCAAGGGTGGGCATAAATTCATCACTATGCCACACAGTGGTGTAATCACCAAGTTCAAAGGTGGTGGTGAGCGCTTCTTGAGTGGTAGCTTTCAGGCGAATTGTGTAGTTCAACATGGGCGAGCAGGTGTCCAGAGCTTGCACATTGAAAGAAAGTGCAGAGATAAGTCCAGGCGTTGCGCCGGCAGCTGTAAAATCACTTGCTTTATAAAGCAATTGTTGACGGAAGGCTTTGTACCAAGTGCCATAAGGGGCAGGAGCGCCAGTAGTGGTATTGGTGGTAGTTCCATCACCAATCGTTACGATGTTTTGTGCAAAAAGGCTGCTCATCATTCCCATTAAAAGGACGAGGAACACGGTTAAGAGCAATGTTTTCTTCATTGTAATTCTCCTTGAGGCTAATTATTTTAATAAAATCATTTAGTAGAGCCTTTAATTAGGCTTTTACACCCGAACACAGCTATATAGTAAGCTAAGATTACTTCAGGGGCAATTCTTTTACTCCCCATTTAATTGTAAAGCTAAATTGCAGCCAATTCTATAATTAATTTGCTCTTACAAGTTCCGATGTGGCTGAAACGTCAAATTTGCAAGCTAACATCCCTGCTTCTTACTCACTATCATTGCCCACTCATTGCCCTTAATAAGGGCAATGAGTGGGCATTGATAGGGCAATGCTTGCATCATTGGAACACTTGCAACATCTGGAACACAGGTTTAGAACAACATCATTGGAACACTTGCAACATCTGGAACACAGGTTTAGAACAACATCATTGGAACACTTGCAACATCTGGAACACCGGTTTGGAACAACATCATTGGAACACCGGATTCATCCGGTCGGTCTTACCAGATTTATCTGGTATTCAAATAACCGGATAAATCCGGTGCTCCGACCGGTTAAAACCGGTGTTCCCAAAGAAGAAACTCAAAGAAGAAACCCAAAGAAGAAACCCAAAGAAGAAACCCAAAGAAATCCAAAGAAATCCAAAGAAAGCCCCGAAATAAAAGCCCCAAAGAAAA
>JALNXT010000067.1 GCA_023230245.1 Candidatus Cloacimonadota bacterium | reverse complement strand
AAAGAAATATAGCTTAGCTCGCTCTATTTCTATAATTCTGGTGCTGATGGCATCTAAAAAGTATCTGTCATGCGTTACAAATAGCACTGCTTTATTGGAAGTGATTAGGTAGTTTTGCAGCCATTCGATAGTATCCAAATCCAGATGGTTAGTAGGCTCATCCAACACCAGTAAATCTGGCTCCATCGCCAAAACCCTGGCGAGATCGGCTTTACGCCTTTGCCCGCCTGATAGCGTGCCTACTAACTGATCATAGTTGCTGATCCCCAGCCTGTTTAACAGTGCTTTATAATAGTAATCTTCCTGCACTTCGCCTTCGAGGGGAATAGTATGCTGTAGCACCGTGAGATGGGGAAGGAAATCTACATCCTGCTCCAGATAGCCAATCTTAAGGTCTTTGCGGAGTGTGATCTTGCCAGTATTGGGTCTTTGGACACCGCTGAGGATTTTTAACAGGGTTGTTTTACCGCTGCCATTAACTCCTAAAATGCCTATTTTATCGCCGACGTGAATCCCCAAGGACGCATCTTTGATGATTGTCCTGTCGCCATAAAGGCAAGAGATATCTTCCAGAGTGAGAATTACATCATTTATCATAAGTTGTTTGGCGTCCCTGAGGCGATTCGAACGCCTGACCTTCACCTTCGGAGGGTGCCACTCTATCCAGCTGAGCTACAGGGACGCAGGCATTTATTATGGTACGTTTATTTTATTTAGCTGCTTTCTGTCAATAGCCTTTTTGGAAAAGCCGTTTTGTAAGTAACTTCCCGGCTTTTTACTTAAAGGCATTTCCCTATCATTGCCCACCCATTGCCCTTCATATGGACAATGAGTGGGCATTGATAGGGAAGTAGCAGCAAGGAAGAAGTTTCTCTTTTAGCAGGATCGGAGTCCTGCTCTACAGCCCTCATCTCGAAAAATAGGCCATTCCTCTAGGTCTTGTCCTTTGCTCTCATAACTGCCACTTATATTGCACTTGCGCCCTTCCTGGGCTTTGTCCAAGTTGTGCACAAGCGGTAATTATCATAAATCTAAGTGACTTAAAAGGATGTTGTAACCTCGCACACCTCGTGTAATAAAGACTACATCGAAAAGCAGCGAGGTCAATGCCTATGTAATCAATTAGGGTAATTAAGCTTTTCTAAATTCGCTCTTACCGCAAAGGTGTTCTGAAGATAGAGGAGCAAGAGTTTGTACTTTTTTAGCCATAAGTTGGGATAGCTCCTTAATCTCCCACTGTGCATGTTCATCAGAGCGAAGGCGCACAAAGTGGTATATCTCCCTAAAATTCATTTTAGCATAAACGGAGAGGATAGAGGCATTCAAACGGCAATATGGTGCAATGGGGCGAAGACTGGGAGGAAGCTTTAGGGCAAAATTAGCTGCCATCTCTGAGAGAGCTTCCCATTCTTTAGTGCGGTTAATTAAGCCGATACTGGATGGGAATTTGCAGATGATGGAGTTGCTACCTTTACGCAGCAAGGTGCAAAAGCGGTGGCGTTTGAATTGAGCCCAGCAGCTTTCGCTCATAGCTAGTTCAAAATTAAAATCCACTGTTTCAAAGGCACGAGGAACTTTGTGCCAGGCTTTGATGTTGGCAAACACTTGTTTCCAAAGCTGTTGTTTCACCAAGCGAGGGAGATGAGAAACTGTTTCATAGGTATCAGACCAGTTTAGTTCGCCTTGCTGGTAGATTATAGCTGTAAGCAGAGTATTATCAACGTTGGAAGGCGGATCCAGAACTTTCAGCTTATTGCTCAAATCCAGCTCTTCCATCCAAGGTAATTCTTGCTGTAAAAACCCGGTGTAACCTACCTTTTCCAAATTTACCATACCAGAAAAAGCATCTTGTTCAGTATAACGTATCAGCGAAGGGGCAATCGCTGAAACCTGGCTATAGAGCAACTGTTTAAGTTCATCAGCTTCACTAAGAGGCTTGTTGGCTAAGCGTCTTAAGAGGTTCTCAACGCTACGGGCATTAATGGTTAGCCCCATTTGCGTTTTGGTAGCAAGAGGCAGGATATAGCGGGCATCTTCTTTGGCAAGTGCTTCACGTTCACGAGGCTTTAGCTTAGGTTGGGTTTTAAGGTAATATTCGTTCAGAGCGTTAAAACTGGTTTCGTATTCAGCAAATAGCTTATCCATTAGCTGTTTATAGAGCTTTTTGTGTTTGGGATGCTTGGCAAGCTCTTCTGGGACTATATAATCCTTGGAAAATGTTACATAACGTTGGGATTTCTCCGTGAAAGAAGCGATCCGGCTACGTTGTACGGTTTCGGTTAAATGACGTGAGATACCGATAATATCCAGATTAAAAACGGCATGCTCGGCAACAGAACTGTGTCCCATTTCAAAGATGATGTTGGTGTTGGAAGAACGAGCTTTGCTAATCTCAGAAATAGCCTCGCCACGAAGTTCATCGATGTTTTTGCTACTCCTGCTAATTCTGGCATAAGCAGCGGATAACACTTCAGGCGTGGCAGTTTCGCTTTTTAGCGAATCTATCAGGCTTTTGTCTATGTTGTATCCCGCTACGATAAGTTTCATGGAAATACCCCTTGTTTATAGTAATGGAGCAACGCTGGAAGCACCGATACGACTTGCGCCAGAGGTTATCATCGCCAATGCTTGTGCGCGGGTTCTGATTCCTCCAGATGCTTTCACACCCAGTTTAGGTCCCACGACTTTACGCATTAAGGCAATGTTTTCGGGGGTGGCACCGGCAGTACCAAAACCCGTTGAAGTCTTTACAAAATTGGCTCCGGCTTTCTTGGCGATTAAGCAAGAGATAATAAGCTGCTCTTCGTTTAAGTAGCAGGTCTCTATAATTACCTTTAACAGGGCTTCTTTGGCGATACAAAGCTTCGCTGCTCCGTTAATGCTTTCGAAAGATGTATCATAATCTCCAGCTAACAGTGCACCTATGTTTTGCACCATATCCACTTCGTCAACTCCGGCATCCAGCACAGCCTGAGTTTCTGCCTGTATAACTTCTTTGGACGAAGCACCCAAAGGAAAGTTTATCACGGTACAGCTTTTTACCGCGCCAGTTAGGATGGATTTAATCAATGGAATAAAATGGGAATTGATGCAAACAGATGCAGTTTGATGTTCATTCGCCATATTGCACAGGGTAGTAACATCAGCATCGGTTGCAGTAGCTTTGAGAATAGTGGCGTCAATTATCGAAGCCACCCCGTGTTCTGGGTTGTAAACTTGGTCTTTATCGATAGCTCGGCAAACTTCACAGTTCAGGCAAATATAGTGTGCACCTCCGCACATACAGGTATTGTTATTTCCAAAGAGTTTGATGGCAATGTCGGCTATGTTACTCATGGTATCTCCATAATTAATTATTACTAAGCTGTCCGCATGCACCAAAGACATCAGCTCCACGGCTTTTTCGCAAGGTTATAGCTTGTGGCAAGGCTTGTGCAGCGCGCATGAAATCTTCTATTTGTTTGGCATCTGGTGCCTGGTATGTGGTAGAATAACCCGGGTTGAAGGGGATGAAATTGATCTTGCAGGAAATATCACCCACAAACTTGCGTAAGGCATTCAGGTCTTCACGACCCATGTTTTCTCCGGGAATAAGGATATATTCGAAGGTAATGCGAAAGCTGGTTTTCCGCAGGTAATACAAGGCTGCTTGTTTAAGCTCATTCAGCGGATATCTGCGATTAACGGGCATAAGAATATCACGCTTTGCATCAATCGCAGAATTAAGAGAGATGGCAAGCTTGGCTCGCACTCCGCTATCGGCAAACTTAATAATAGCCGGAACAATACCGCAGGTGGAAATGGTGGTACGTCTGGGACTGAAGGCAAGCGTGTTGTCGGCTTGAATAATGCGCAGGGTTTGGAGCACATTATCCAAGTTATCCATTGGTTCACCCATCCCCATAAACACGAGATTGGTAATGCGGGGAAGAGGAGCGGGCGGGTTTGTAATTGCAGAAGGAATTGTAGTAGTCTTAAGACATTCCTGGCTCCCCAACAGAATCTGTGAAACCATTTCATCTGTAGTGAGGTTGCGTTTGAACCCCATCTTGCCAGTAGCGCAGAAGCTGCATTTGTGCTTACAACCTGCTTGAGACGAAATGCATAGAGTGTGTTTAGTTCTTTCGGGGATAAGCACGCTTTCTATTACTTCATTATCTGAAAGACGAAATCTATATTTGCTAGCTCCATCTTTAGAAAACAATTCTTTGTCAAGATACGGTATATCGAACGAGAAATGCTCATTGAGGTAGGTTCTAAAATCTGCAGGCAGATTCTTCATCAAGGCAGGATCAACAACGAAATGTTTATATATCCACTCAATAAGTTGTTTACTACGATACTTAGGGAAATCCTTGTTCAACTGCTCGGTAAGTTCATCCGGATGAAGACTGAATATATTCGTTAACATTCTTCTATTACAGGGATGCTAATAATTTCAAGTTTGCTAAATTGCTCCACATCGAGTACGTTTACCACGCCATCTTCACCCGAAAGATAAATACTTTTGGCGATTACATCGATCCGAAAGACCATCATTTTTGTATCTTTGTATGTAACAAAAGTTCCTACGATGGGAAAGTCTTTTGCCTCTTCCACGTAGAAATCTTCTTCAAAATTGAGGCAACATAACAATCTGCCACAGGGGCCTGATATCTTGGATAAGTTACCTGCAAGGTTTTGGTCTTTTGCCATCTTAATGGTTACTTGATTGAAACGCTTTAGAAAACTGCCACAACAATATTGATTACCACACATACCGAAACCACCAAGGCGACGTGCTTCGTCTCTGCCGGTGGTTTGGTGTAGCTCAATACGGGTTTTAAATACTGTTGCCAGTTCCCTTACGAAAGTTCTAAAATCTATTCTACCTTCAGCGGTGAAGAAGAAGGTCAATTTATTGCCGTCGTATTGATAGATAGTTTCTATCAGCTTCATTTCAAAAGGATACCTTTCAAGAATCAGTTGGAACGTGTTAGCTGCTTTTTCTTCTTCTAAACCTATGTTCTTCAGCTTTTCCAAATCGTCTTCATTGGCAATTCTTCTAATCGAATAAGTCTTACTGGTTTGCGATTCTGTATCCATGTCTTCATCGCTTACACTCATGTGTACGACCTGAGCGATATCATCACCGCGCTCCACTTCCACTATAATAAGATCTTCCGGTTGGATAGATATGTTCGTTAAGTTTTTGTAATAACCTAGCCTGCCGGTTCTGAATTCTACTTCTATATAATCTTGCACTTTATCTCCCTGAGTTTATATGCTGGTATAGTTCTTGTTCTACTATGCTAAAAAGCAATTTACGTCTTTGTTTCACTGTGCTTGCAGTTTCACAGAATGCTTGGAACTTATAGGGCACAAGTTGTTTAGTTTCACCCCAAGAAAAATCTGGAATGAAATCGCTAAATAAATCGTGTCCCCATATATTGCACCCAATCCCTATAACCGTTCCGGTGTTAATACTGCAATTAATACCAGTTTTACTATGATCACCTATCACGCAACCCAAGAATTGCGTGCCAGAATCGCACTTAGAGTCATGCGCATAGGAATAGTAGGCCACGTTTTTATATGTATTCTTTAGGTCACTATTATTGGTATCTGCTCCCAAATTTACCCACTCACCAATATAAGCATGCCCCAGAAAGCCATCGTGTTGCTTATTGGAGTATGCCTGAAAGATGCTGCCTTCAATTTCTCCGCCAATTTTGCATACGGGACCAATGGACGTATTCCCATATATCTTTGCTCCAATCTTTACAAGCGAGTTTTTCCCTATATATAAAGGACCACATAGAACGGCATTATGCATTACCTTCACGCCTTCATCTATCACAATGGGTCCCTCTGATGCATCTAAGATAACGCCTGGATTCAATATTACGCCTTCCGCAATCCATACGTTGTAAGGATGCAAAACCGTCACGCCAGGCTCTGTCTCAAAGAAATTATCCTGTGTATCAAAATAGTTTTCAAAGTCCCACTTGAGCATGCGCCCATTATCGTGAATTATATCACTTAGGCACTCATACGTGCCAATGTGAGAGGTAATAGCATTTGTCTGGGGTGGAAGTGATATCGTATTTGTGTCATCCTGAAAACTCATGTTCTTGCTTTTCAATTTGGCAGCTAGGATTATTTCATCATTAATGAGTGCCGAATCATTGGGCATGGTGTTTATTTCCTTGATAGCTTCTTTGCTTAGCTTGATGCGCGAGTTTAGATATAGCTTTTCTTTATCTGTAGGTTGGTTTATCAGCCAATCTGGATGACGCTCTTTATACAGGGGAACTAAAATGGGATCAATAATAACGGAGCTACTGTCATCTGAGCCAAAAGCAGTTTCCAGCCGTTGACGGAGTTTTAATATTCCGCATCTCAAATCACCGATACTGCGATTTAAAGTAAGTGGGTAAAAGTTCGCCTGTTTGTGATCGTCAAAGACTACTATTTGCATTGTTATTATTCCTCTTGTAGGGACGTTTGCCATGCCACACGAATATATTAAACTGACCCAAAACCATCGTAAAGACCAAAAAGAAGGTTTGTATCACTAGCCAGATAGGATAAAACAACAGCATCTTGGCAGTGATGCCAAATCTACTTCTGGCATAACTGGCAAAAAGATTTTCAATCAGGATGCGAAATGCAAATATTAGTAACCCTAGCTTCACACTGAAAAACATCATGAACAATCCGCCCCAATACATAAAAGCCATAGAGAGTAAAATAAAGAAGAACTCGGGATTAAACTTGAGTTGGTACTTCATATTTGAAGCCCAGCGACTGCGTTGATTCACCAGCCTTTTCCAGGATTTCACAGGTCTGGTATGAACAAAACTGGCGGGGAGGAAATTGAATATTATTTTGTGTCCCTTCTGTCGCATCAGTTGCATCAAGTTTACATCATCACCAGAAATAAGATGCCTGATCTTATCAAACCCACCCACATCATAGAATGAGGATTTTAGATATGCCAGATTTTGGCCGATACAAGCCCAGCTTTTCCCAAGTGTATAGCCCCCCGCTAAAACCATGTAAGTAAGGGCAAAATCTAAATGTTCGTATTTATGCAGAATGCTTGCTTTATCCCAATTAGGGATTAAGGTACGAGAGTATCCTGCTACCATGGATACATCGTCGGTAAAGAGTGATATCATGGAACTAATCCACGTTTGGGGAAGAATACAATCTGCATCAGTGGTAAGAATTACATCGCCTTTTGCTTGCGAAATAGCTATCTCAAGTGCATGCTTTTTGGGTGAGATAACTGCATCCCTACCTAATACTTTAATGTAATTCAAATTCAAGCCAGCATCAATATAGCGTTTTGCAATATTGCCAGTATCATCTTCAGAATCATCATCAGCTAGAATGACTTCAAATAAATCTTTGGGGTAGTCTTGGTTC
>JALNXT010000066.1 GCA_023230245.1 Candidatus Cloacimonadota bacterium | reverse complement strand
GGGTAAGCTGGTTTGCAGATTATTCCGCCTGGCGCACCGAGCAGGGAATATCCAATGCCATCTACACGATGGAAGATATCGTGGCAAGCTATCCCGGAGCCGATAATGCGATGAAACTGCGCAACTTTATCATTCATGCCTACCAAACCTGGGCGACAAGTTCGGAGCCATTGCAATATGTGATTTTGGGTGGTGATGATGAGATTGTCCCGGTGCGGGGAGCTTATGGTGTAGTGGGAGAATATACAGATTCACAAATCCCTACCGATATTTACTATAGCAATCTGGATGGCAATTGGAACGCAAATCAGAACGCTATCTACGGTGAAGTTGATGATAACACAGATTTGATGCCAGAAATACACATCGGCAGGTTTCCCGCAGAGACTCTATCAGAATTCCAGAATATCTTTCGTAAGACCAAATACTATGCCGAGACCAATTCCTTCAGTAATAACATTGCCTTGTTCATGGGCGAAAACCTGAATCCGAATCCAGTTACCTGGGGGGGAGATTACAAGGACGATGTAGCACAATATCTGCCCGGTGGCTATCATCTGAAAACGTTGTATCAGCGCGATGATACCTATGATTCTGGAACTGTGCTAAACGCCATTAGCGAAGGTGCAGGCATTATGAACCATATGGGGCACTCCAATGAGACATTGCTAATTGGGCAATCCAACTCAAGCGTGGAAAACATGACTAATAGCGAGTATGGTTTCCTATTTTCCCAAGGCTGCTATCCCGCAGCGTTTGATCAGCGTACCAGCGGAGATGGTGAATCCATCGGAGAGCATTTGCTAACCGCCAATGGTGCGTTATTTGCCTTTGTGGGAAACACTCGTTATGGGTGGTATATGCCCGGTAGTATAGAAGGAGCTTCACAGTTTTACGACCGCCAGTTCTTCAGTGGGATGTTTGCTCAAAACCAGCCTCAGCTTGGGAAGGCTTTAACCTATTCTCGCCTGCAAAACCTAAATGCAGCGCTTTCCAGTGATGTGATGCGTTGGTGTTATTATGAAATGGTGTTGTTGGGCGATCCTTCAATTGCAGTGAAAGCTCCGGATCCCTTTCTGCCCCTGCTTAGTCTCGATAGCTATAGTTTTAGTGATGAAGATGGCGATAACGATGGTAATATAAATCCTGGGGAATTGATAAGATTCTTGCCTGTGGTGAGTAATGATCCCCTTTGGGATACGGCGATGAGCGTTTCAATACGGGTTGCTGCTACTCCCCCGGGTGTGGAAATTATTGGCCCCTGTATTTACCTAAACCAGATCCTGCCGGGAGGGATTAGTCCTCTAGGCTCTTATATTCAGTTACAGTTACCGCAGGATATGGGCTTTGGCTCCTATAAAATTAAGGTGGAAGTGGAAGCTTTTCACCCGATAACTTCGCTTAGCACCGGCATTAGACGCTACAATGCAGATATGCATATTACGATGATGGATAGCCGTTTCCCCTGGGAAAGCCTCGTTGCGGTTAAATCTTCCCCAATGGTGGTAGATTTCGATAACAGCCCTGGCTTGGATATAATGTGTGTGGATGCCCACGGAACGGCATCAATAATAGGTAACGATGGCGTGCTAAGCAGTAACTTTGCTCCGCCGACAACGATGAACATCAGCGGTAGCTTTGCCAGCGGAAATATTGATCTGCAAGCAGGTGCTGATTTGGCTTTCTGCAGCAGAACAGGCGATATTTACGCCTGCACTCAAAGCGGAGAAAACATCTTCTCGTTCCATGCCAATACGTCTTTTTTACACACTCCCATGCTGGCAGATTTGGATGGAGATGGATATAACGAGACAATAGCCGGCGGTTTAGATGGCAAAATATATGCCATTACTCCTCAAGGCTTACTTCGCAATGGCTTCCCTGTAGATTTGGGTGCTAGCTTTAGATGCGAGCTGGCAGCAGCAGATGTTAATGGCGATGGCAGCATGGAGATTGTGGCGGGTAATTCCGCAGGTAATCTATATGTGATAAACGGCAATGGTGAAGTGCTTAGCGGTTTTCCCGTCCATTTGGATAGTGCTATTACGGGTTCGCCAACTATTAGCAACGATAATCGCATTGTGTGCTCCACGAATACCAATATCTATATTATTGGCTCAGACGGCATAATCATCAGCACGAGGAGCAGCAACGGCAATATTGCCGGAGGTTTTGCGATTGGAGACATCAGCGCAGATATTTATGGGATTGATATTGCATGTGTGACCAATGGTGGCATTGTTTACGCATTTACCAGCGATGGAGAAGATTTGCCAGGCTTCCCCGTGGAAACATCGGTAAACTTTTCTTGCCCTCCCTTGCTGGCAAATCTGGACGACGATCCCCAGCTGGAGATTATCCTGCAAAGCTATGAAAACTCACTTTATATAATGCACCATGATGGGACGGCGTTTTCAGGCTTTCCTTTTATCAATATACAAAGCGGTGCAACTCCGGGAAGCTTGATCGATTTTGATGCCAACGGCTTGGCTAAGTTTGTAGCAGGATATGCCAATGGAGTTATCCTCTATAACCTTAGATTGCCTGCCAGTGGGCTTCAGCCTTGGGTTACTTATCGCGGAAGCAACACTCGCCAAGGTTCTTTTGCTTCCACAGGCTTTGTAGCCAATAATGATGAATTTCAGAATACAATTCCCAATGCTTTGGCGCAAAACTATCCCAATCCCTTTAACCCCAGCACCACGATAAAATATAGCCTTGCCAGCGATAGCCATAGCGAATTGGCGATATATAACTTGAAAGGACAGAAAGTGCGCCAGCTATATAGCGGCAATCAAGCCAAAGGGCCCTACAGCGTTGTATGGGATGGCATGGATAACAATGGAAGAAGCGTAGCCAGTGGAGTTTATTTCTATAGGCTAACACTAGATAAACAACAAATTGAGCGGAGGATGCTGCTACTAAAATGAGAATAAATAAGAACATAGAAACTATCCGAAATACGATAGATGATAAAATGGCAAAGCTAGGTCGCCAGAGTGAACATATTACCCTGGTAGCAGTTACAAAAACACATTCCGTAGAAGCAATGGAAACAGCCTTAAAAGCTGGTGTAAGCCATTTTGGCGAAAATAAGGTACAGGAAGCCATACATAAAGTTCCCCTGCTTAGCGTGCCATACGAAGGCTTTCACTTTATCGGGCATCTGCAAAGCAATAAAATTAACCAGTTGCTAAGCCTTAAACCTTATCTCATCCATTCGGTTGATTCTACTTATATTGCCCAAAAACTGCATTTGGCTTTGGGGCGCACTAATCGTTTTCAAGATATACTGATACAGGTAAATATCAGCGAAGAAGCCACCAAAAGCGGGGTTAGCTTTTCCAATGCCATCCAGTGTGTGGAAGAAATCTCTCGCTATAGCACCCTGTGTATTCGGGGACTGATGACCATTGGCAAGCTCGACAAACCAGAAGTAAGCCGTCCCTTGTTTGCAAAAATGAAAGCCCTCTTCGATGAAATAAAAGGGCTTGAAATCCCTAACGTTAATATGGATTATCTTTCTATGGGGATGAGCCACGACTACCTGATAGCTCTGGAAGAAGGGGCAAACATGCTTCGCATTGGGTCTGCTATTTTTGGGCAGCGCGCTATTGGCGGTAATTTTTGAGCTACCTAGTTAACTTTGTAATCCTCTGCCTGTCTTACTTGTACGGCAGTTTCTCTACTGCTAGGATAGTCACCAAAAGCTTCCGCTCTCTGGATATTTATAAGGTCGGCACAGGATTGGCTGATACAGAAAACATCTATACCAATATCAGCAAACCTATGGGAGTGTTAGTGGGTGCTTTAGATGCTGCCAAAGCTTATCTGTTCCTATTGGTAGTAGAAATGTTACTCAGACTTATTGACCATACTGGTGCAATAAGGGGCATTGCTCCCCTACTGCAACCATACATTTTACTGCTGTATGGCGTGGGTATGTTAATTGGGCATTGCTTGCCATTTACCAACAACTTCAGGGGTGGACGCGGGATATTCACCTATATGGGCTTTGTCGCCTATTTCATCTTTTACCCAACGCTGATAACCGCTTTTATAGCATGGGTACTGGTGATTAGGTTTCATCAGATACGGTTTTCTCAGTATTTAATCGTGATTCTGCCGGTGGTGTTATACCAGATACTATACCCGATTATCCCTGCTTTCCGCAAAGAGCTACCCCCTTATTTTGTTGCCATCATGCTTGGCGTTGCTGTCTTGATGGCGGTGCTAAATATTATCGTGTCCAAGAAACTTGGTGAAATATAAGCCGTAAATGGAGTAATTATGCTAAAAGTTGTAGCCGTTGACAGCCCTAAACAATTGCGTCAGTTCATTATGCTGCCTTTTGAATTGTATAAAAACGAAGCTAACTGGGTGCCTCCTCTAATTAGCGACCAGAAGAAGTTCTTCAATCCCGCTAAAAACCCATATTATCAGCATTCCGAAGTAAAGCTATTTCTCGCGCTGAAAGATGAGAAAGTGGTGGGAAGAATATCGGCGCACTCTAATACTCAGCACAACAAAGAGCATAAAGAAAACATCGGATTCTTTGGCTTTTTCGAGTGTATAGACGATCAAGAAGTAGCCAATGCCCTCTTTGATACAGCCTATGAATGGAATATGACCAGGGGCTTCACCTCTATGCGGGGGCCCATGAACTTCTCTGTGAATGAAGAGATAGGCTTGTTAGTAGATGGCTTCGATACCCCGCCCATGGTGATGATGCGTCATGATATGCGCTATTATCAGAAGCTATATGAAAGCTGGGGCTTGGTTAAAACCATGGATTTATATGCATATTTAAGTATCCGCAACGAGATGCCGGAACGCATTCAGAGAATGGTGGATTTGGTAACCCGGAGAACAGGAGTAAAGATACGTTCGCTATCCCGAAACAAGAAAGAGATGAAGAAAGATATCGAAACTGTCTTCGAGATTTATACCAAAGCTTGGGAATATAACTGGGTAATGTGCCGATGACCAAGGCAGAGTTTGATCATATCGTGAAGGAATTGCTTCCCATAGCCGATCCCGATATGGTGTTCATTGCCGAAATTGATGGCAAACCCGCTGGTTTTAGTTTAGCATTGCCCAATTACAACGAAGTGCTGAAAGTGATGAATGGCAGGATTAACCCAATAACCCTTATTAAAGCAGCCATTGCCCAAAAGCACATCGGTTCTGCCAGAGTAATTACCATGGGAGTAATAAAAGAGTTTCAGGGCAGAGGAATAGATAGCGTATTCCACTACCATTCATATACCAATGGCATCCCCAAAGGCTATGTGCGCGGAGAATTCTCTTGGGTTCTGGAGATTAACACCCTTATGATGCATGTGGCTGAGAAGCTGGATGCAGTAATCTACAAGACTTACAGGTTGTATGACAAAGCCATCCCTCAAAAATAAGCATAACCGCATAGTGGTACAAGCTAAGCTCGCAGGAGAAAACTTTCTCTCTGCAATAGATATTATTACGCTTGTCTTTTGCAGTTGGATTCTTGCCTATATGAGTGTCGGTATTTCTCGCGTAAATGAGCCTTGGGTTCATATCCCTATCTATTTGAGTGTTGCCGTGATGGTGCTTATTTTAGCGTGGCTGCAGCAACAAACCTGGGTGGTTGCCAAGCCTCGTTTATTATCTGCCTTGAGCTTCATCAGGAGTATTTATCCCGTATTGCTATTTGGGTATTTCTTCACCTCCAGCCACGCCTTTAACCAGATAATCTTCACAGATTGGCTGGATCCCTGGTTCATGAACATAGATAAAAGTGTATTTGGCTATTACCCCTCTCTGGAATGGGGGAAAACATTTAATTATGTTGCTCTCCAGGAGCTATTCCATTTTGCCTATTTTTGCTATTATCCCATGATATTGGGGTTACCTGTGTATCTGTATTTCAAACAACCCCTGGCCTTTAAAGAACTGATCTTTAACCTTACCTTTGCCTTCTATCTCTGCTACACCATCTTCTCGGTTTTACCGGTGATTGGCGGCAGGTTTATCCCTGAGGCGATGGAGATTACTAAAACCTATCACGGTGGTTTATTTACCCATATAATGGTGTATATCTACCGCACTTCCGGTCATTTAGGCGGTGCTTTCCCCAGTAGCCATATCGCCATTACTTTAGTGCTCACGGTTGCTGCGTTGAAATTTATCAGACCCATGGGCATCGTCTTTGCTGTGATTGCTTTCTTTTTAACCATTGCCACCGTCTATTGCCACTATCATTGGGCGATAGACGCTTTTGCGGGGATATTCACTGGTATCGGTGCCTATTATCTGGCAAACTATGTGCGAGCCAAGCTTAATCATGCCGGTTTTCACTAAGCTAAATGGAGTATTAATGTTTACAAAATACCTGGTAACCTTAGTTGCCTTCCTGTTTATCGGGATGCTTGGTGCGCAATATGCCCTTCCCATCACATCCTATGATTACGCCACCCCGGAAAACAATGTGTCCCCCATCACAATGGCTATGGGTGCGATTAACTTGAACAATAGCGACGATCCCTATGCTGCATACTCGAACCCTGCACTGCTGGCGACTGCTGAGCTTAGCTCTTTTTCCACTTCATTCAGACTAACCAACGCCAGCGAGATAAACTTCTGGGAAGCCGTAAGCATCAGCAATTCATTAAAAAGCAAGCAGTTTAAGTACTTTGTGCTTAATACCAAGCAAGCCTCTTTTGGCTATCAGCCTGTGGCGGGTATACATATCAGTGAGCCTAGTGCCGATGGCTTATCTAGTAAATACTATGACTACCAGTTGGATAAAGTGCAGATTTCTATTGGGGGAAATGATAAAAAGTATGACAAGTTGGGTGCAGGGCTAAGCCTCAAATACCTATCTGGCAGGCTTGTTTATCTTGCCGAACACAAAGTAGGCTATTCTTTTGTTAGGGATGCTTTTATAGACGATAAAGTAAAGGGCTTTTCCACTGATTTGGGCTTCACTTTCAAACAGGGAAACTACACTTATGCAGGCTGTGCCTATGATTTGTTCTCAAGATTATGGTGGGAAAACTACGATGCTGTATCCATCCAACGCCGCATGAGCTTAGGCATGGGTTATGATAGCGGTGGCAGCCATTGGAATGCCGGCGTGCAGAGCCAGATTTCCAAAAGCCCAGAAACCACCTATCATTTGGGTTATGGCTACACTTGGGATTTCAGCACCAGCACGCCCAATGCCCAGAACTCTTCCAGACAGACCATGGATCTGCGATTAGGGCTTTACAGCAGAGATTTTTATGGCACCAGCAACATTAATTACACCTTTGGCGGCGGCTACTACTACAAAAACGTGCGTTTCGATTTCTCGCTGAACAACAAAGGCATGAAGATGTCCGATAGCGAGTATCTCTTCTCCTTAAGCTTAGGTATCTAATGTTTGAACTCAGCTT
>JALNXT010000065.1 GCA_023230245.1 Candidatus Cloacimonadota bacterium | reverse complement strand
TCTTTTGCCCAAGCCACCACAAGCCCACCATCAGCCAGAATCTCAAGCTGAAAGTCCTCAGTTTGACCGGATGGTGTCATTGGGAAAGTTACTACGCTGGTAAGCAGATTTCCCTGATAATCTATCTTTGCCATGGTGCAACTATGGCCAAAAAAATCCAGATTATAAAGAAGTATCTGATTAGTGCCAAAAGCTTTGATATGAAGGTAACTACCCGGGAATAGCGAAGCTTGGAACATGGAATTGGCGATAACTAATCCATCGGCATTAACTCGCAACAAGTGATTTACATACTGAGTACCTTGGTAGATATTTATAATTAGCCCGCCCTCATTATCCTTGATAGCTTCAAATAACACCACGGTATCAGTATGTGAAAATATATTTATCCCACCTGCTTGCCATAGCTGATTGCCAGATGAATCGAGGTTTTGCCCTTTGATAACCTTGGGAAAATCGTAATCATGGAATACTATGAAAGCTCCCCCGATATTATTGGGTACAAGCAAGGCTGTATCAATGGAGGTGCTTATGTCCGAAACCGTAACACCTCCCTCCAGCCATAGGCGTTGACCATTTGAAGTGTATTTTTGCATCTTCAATTGAGTAATTGTATAAATATCATACTCTTCCCACAGGATGATGAAGTTGTTATCGGAAGTGGGAACCACATCCAGCAGCCTTTGGTCACCGGGTTCATCGACAAGGGCGCGAGGCTCATCCCACAACTGTTGCCCATTACTGTTAATCTTCTGCGCAAAGATATCCCGATTACCACTAGGGACATCAGACCAAAACACGATCTCGCAACCATCTGCGGTTCTTATGTGCAGGTTGCTGCTAACAAGATCATAAGCTTGCCTTAACGGCTGCTCGGCTGCCACAAGGCATGCAGCGAAAAACACGGCCAAGAATAAAACAGTGAATCTCTTCATGATAATCTCCCATCTTTGTTAGACTAACTAAGTAACTAATATGCAAACTATATTCCAATTGCCGTAAAAGTTTAGTTTTATTTCATTTCTTTTTAATACCCTAGGTTTAGTCATCTTTCAAGCCCTAATCTCCCAAAGTAAACCGCTCTAAAGCCTCTTCCTTACTTATCCGAAAGGGAGTTCATCGGGATCTGATCGGGATCTCATCGGGGTGCATCCCGATCAACCCCGCTTCAGTACGTGTTTGGCACAGCTTCGGTTGAGCAAGGAAGAAGCCGTTAAAGTGCCAGCACCCCCGCATGGAATGCCAGCGTCCCTGCTGGCAAGGCTCTAACTAGCCTGCACTCGAGCAGTCGAGTGTCCTCGTCGTTAGGCAAAACCTTATTGTCTGGAGTCCTATGTGCCAAAAAAGAGAGCAAAGGGCACGCCGTAACAACAGCCGCCACGGCTGTTTTCACACGAGGCGTGTGCTGATATAATCTCTTGGTTTTCGTCATGCAACTCAACTAAACTCCTCGTTTCACTTTTCCACCCTTCCACTTTTCCACTAAAGTAGAATTGGAATCCTGCTTGACACATAGCAGCCACTAAATTTATATGCCACGTTAAGAAGAAGTATGGATAAATACAAATATCTCTTGGTTTTAAGCATATTTATGGCTCTGTTACCCTTGTTTGGGCAAATAGATCAGCCAGGCATTGTCATACCCGATTCTTTGTTACCCGCAATTCCAGATAGCCTTTCTTTTGAGAAAACTAAGCTGGATTCGTTGTTTTACACTGCGGATAGCATTTATTTTGAATACGATAAAGAGCAAATCCGCCTGTATGGCAGCCCGACGATAAACTATCAAATGTCCGAGATTATAGCTGATTCTCTTTTAATAGACATCAAGAAAGAACGGGCTTACAGCTATGGCTACACCCGTATGCGTGATGGTGAGCAGCTTTTGATCGGCAGCAATGTCCGCTACGACGTAAATACCCAAACCGGTATTTTAGATGGCGGAAACAGCATGATGGAGAAGGGTTACTACAGCGGGAGCGAAATCCGTAAGATTGCCAATGATGTCTATGATATTGATAGCGGACGCTTTACCTCTTGCGACTATGCCGAGCCATCTTACTATTTCTGGGCAAAGAAGCTGCGGATTTATCGTGGAGATAAGATTGTCGGAAAGCCGGTGATTGCGTATGTAAACCACTTCCCCGTATTCTACTTTCCCTTTATCACCATTCCCATCCAAAAAGGCAGGCATCCTGGCTTCTTAATCCCCGAGCCAGGCTATAACAATACCGATGGTAAATACCTGCGCAACATAGGCTGGTACTATCCTTACAAGGATTATGCCGATTTGATACTTAGTCTAGACCTAAGAGAGAGAACTGGTTGGAGGACAAGCTTTAGAAGCAACTACTTAAAGCGTTACCTTTACTCTGGTGGCATAAATGCTACATACCAAAGAAACATAAGCCAAGGCACCACCAATAATGATTGGTCTCTGCAGGGTAATCACCACCACGATTTACTCAACAAGGCAGCGTTAGACGTGAACCTAGATTTTATCAGCAATAAACGCATATGGGAAAGTAGCGACGATATCAACCAAAGCCTTGCTCAACGGCTCACTTCCAGCGTTTCCTACCGTAAACCGATAGGTTCATCCTACCTGAATGTGGGCAGCGTTTATACCCAGGATATCATCAACGACCGCGCCACAATATCTTTGCCGAGTGCATCGTTTAACTTCCCTACTCGTCCAGTAGCCGAGCTATTCTCCGTTTCTTCAGATTCCTGGTTTAGCAACCTTAGCTACAGCTACAGTCTGCGTTTCGACCATACTGGTGATTTGCGCGAGCCAGGTTATAGTTTTGCAGATGTGATTTGGGATAATAGCACCGATCCAAGTGATTCCAGCGGTGCAACATTTCTGAATGAACACCACGTAGGGCTGAAACATAACATGGGTCTTTCTTATAACTGGAAATACCGTGGCTGGCTTAGCCTCAGGGAAGGGATAGATTATCAGGAAAGCTGGATGGATAGAGACCGTAACGACAAGAAACTGGTGCGCGGAGGAGCCTATTCCGCTTACCTCAGCAGTAATTTTAATGTGTATGGAGTGCGTAACTTTAGCAAGTCGCCCATCCGCTCTATCCGCCACATCTTAAGCCCCTCAGTCAGCCTCAGCTATGCGCCGGATACCCGTAAGAATAGTGACCTTTACAGCTTTGGTGGCATTGGCATCAGCAGCTCAGCCAAGTCAGCCAGTTTTAGCTATGGCTTAGACCAAAAATGGCAGCTAAAATATATGCAAGGCGGTGCTGAGAAAAAGCTGAATGATATAATTACCCTTAGCTCGCGTGGTTCTGCCAACCTCTATAAAAGCGAGAAACGCTTTGGCAGTATATCCCACAGTATGAACTTCCGTCCCGGTAATATCTCCTTGGGAAGCTGGAATATCAATCCCGGTGAGTTCAAACTGGGAGAAATGAAGCTGGGTTATTCCTCGCAATTTAGCCTGCAACAGAATCCCTATCTGGTGCATTGGGATGAGTTTAGCCTTCGTAATCAGTATTTCTCCCAGAGCATCTCTTTGGGTGGTTCTGCGCCTTACAAAAACTACTTTCCGCAGCCCAAAAACATCATGTTCAATAGCTTTGGCACCCCCGATACGCTGGCGATGATAGACCAATTTGTGGATGATGCAGCCACGAACAACAACTGGAGTCTCTCGCTTACGCATAACCTCTACGCACCCAAGGATATCTTCCGCGCTCAAAGCAGCAACCTGCGTTTGGGCTTAACCTGTAAACTAACCGATAACTGGAGCTTGAGCTACAGTAACTATTACAACCTGAAAGACAAAGAGATGATCTCTCAGGGCTTTCTTCTCTCCCGCAACTTGCACTGCTGGAAAATGGATATCTCCATCAACCGCCGTAACGAGTATTGGGATTACCGCATCGTGCTATTTAACACCTTACTACCAGACGCATTGAGGTTTCAAACACGTGAAAGTAAAAAGTATTAAACGAGCCATCTTCTTAGATAGGGATGGCGTGCTAAACCCCGATGAATTCGGCTATTTAAGCAATCCCGATCATTACGAACTGTATGCCTACACCGGCGAAGCATTACGGCTGCTGAAAGAGAGTGGCTTCCTGCTCTTCGTGGTAACCAACCAATCCGGCATTGCCCGAGGTTACTTCTCTGTAGAGGCTTTGGAAGCAGTTTTGGGCAGAATGCGCAGCTTGATCTCCGCCGAAGGCGTGGAACTGGATGCCGTGTATTATTCGCCTTATTTTAAGGACGGAACGGTGGAGCCGTACAACATCCAGCACGAAGACCGCAAACCCGGCACTGGTATGTTCAAACGGGCAATGCAGGAATATGGCTTTGATGCCGGAAGCTCGTGGATGATAGGCGACCGTAGTACGGATATAGAATTTGGTGAGAATGCGGGATTGAAGACGATTCTACTGCTTAGCGGCAATGGCGACAAGGAGTTTAGCGAGAACGTGATAACCGGACGCTTGCAGCCCAATTTCGTGTGCGAAAACTTACTCACCGCTGCCACCATGATCCACAAACTTGGTCTATGAAAGCAATCGGGCACTACAGCAAAGAAAAGTTCCTCTCGTTCCCACTGGATGAACAGCGTAAAGCCATAGATAAATTGATAGACGCCTTGGAATTAGCTCTTACTGATGAGCTGGAAAGGCAAAGGTTAATCGCCCATATTCTGGAGCTTTTTGCTATGCTAAATGGCAAAGCATCTCCAGATATGAAACTGTTTGTTTTTGGGTTGCACCCCCAGCTAAGTGCGCATCAGGTATTAAATAAGCTGTGCTACTATCACGGAGAATCCATCCGCAAGGATAGCCAATTAAGCATTCGCAAGGGTGATGGCAGTGTCCCGAAGGATATAGAGGCAAAGCAGAAGGCAGCGCAAGTTACCTTGATTTGTGATAACCTGCGGTCTGTGTTTAATTTAGGCTCAATCTTCCGCAGTGCAGAATGCCTTGGTGTGGCAGAGATATTGCTTTGCGGTATCAGTGCTAAGCCAAGCCATCCTAATTTAGCAAAGACAGCTATGGGAACGCAGAGCCTGGTAGCCTGGCGTCATTATCTCGACACGAAAGAAGCGATAAGCCATTGCCGCAGTAAAGGCATGCATATCTATGCCTTGGAAACCGTAAATGAAGCCAGTTCTGTGTTTAGCACCGATTACAGCTTTCCCCTGGCTCTCGTGATAGGCAACGAAAGCCTGGGTATAGAGCCTTCAAATCTGGAACTCTGCGATAGCTATATCTGCCTTCCCCAGCTTGGCTGGAAGAACTCCCTAAACGTAGGCGTAGCCACCGCTGCTGCCTTATACCAGATAATCTTTGGAGCAAGACAATGAATAATAACGATTATTACCACAAACTGAGCACCCTGCTGGAAAACCAGGTATCCCTCTGGCAAGCCAGTGTAGTAGATAGCGATGGCTCTTCTCCTGCCAAGAGTGGCATGAAGCTTGCTATACCTTTGCAGGAAGCACCTTTCGGCAATCTTGGCGGTGGTGAACTGGAACATAAAGTAATAGACTTTATCCGCGATACCAAGCCCGATGGAGCCAAGCTCTATAGCTTTTCCTTAAGCCCCGATGGTGCTGCGGCAGATTTTAACACCTCCATGATATGCGGGGGAAAGGTAAGCGTTTATATCGAAGCACTGCACCTTGCCCAGCGTTTGTACATCATCGGTGCGGGGCATTGTGGTAAAGCTTTGGGACAACTTGCCAAGCTCTGTGGATTCTACGTTTGCTTGATTGATAACCGCCAGGAAATACTAAGCGAAGATTTAAGCGACAGCTCCCACGAAACGGTATTGCACGATTACAGCAACTTACCAGAAGTAATCGCCTTCGGCACTGGCACTTATGTAGTTATAATGACACATGGGCATCTGCACGATAAAGCAGTATTGGAGCAATGTTTAAGGCAAGAAACCGCCTATTTGGGCATGATAGGCAGCAAGAATAAAATAGCCCAAACTTATGCCAAACTACAAGAAAAAGGCTTTACCGAAGCGGAACTTAGCCGCTGCCATGCTCCCATTGGCATCCCTATCGGCTCTCAAACCCCTTATGAAGTAGCGGTAAGTATCATGGCAGAGCTTATCATGCAGCGCAGTGGCAGATCAGCTTTCTAAATAAAACCAATCCTATTCAGCTATAAATAAAGCGGGTGAGAAACATTACATTTCTCACCCGCAATTGTATAAGCTTTTAAGCTTTAATCGAAACGAAGGATAAGGAACATCGGCTGCTTATTGGTGTCTTGCACATACAAGCGCAGGGTCTTACGGTTTTCCTTTTCCATATTGGCTTTGGCTGTATCCAGCACCGTGCCGAATTCTTTGGGGCTATTCACTTCCATGCCGTCTATGCTAAAGATGATAAAGCCTACTCTTAAGCCGGATTTGGCTGCGGAGGAATTTGGCTCCACTTTGCTTACCACCACGCCTTTATCGCCGGTTGCACCGATGCGTTTGCCGATAGTCCCGTCTAAAGCTTCCACGTTGATGCCGGTTGCCACTCCGCTTTTATTATCGCCGGTGCTGGCTACAGTATCGTCTGGGAAGGCTTCCAGTTCCATCTTAATGGTTATCTCTTTGTTATTACGATATACCTTGAAGGGGATTTCTTTGCCTATCTTGGCGGTTGCCACGGCGATGCGGAACTTTGGCACGCTGGGGACTTTCTCTCCGCTTATTTCTAAGATGATGTCGCCCACTAAAATCCCTGCTTTATCGGCGGGGGAGTCTTTCTCCACTTTGGATACCAGCACGCCGGAAACTTCCTTTAGCTGGAAGGATTCCATGATATCGGGGGTTATTTCCTGTGGCATGATGCCGATATAGGCACGGCTTACCTTTCCGCTGGCGACAAGATCTTCCACCACGCGCTTGGCAAGATTGATGGGGATGGCAAAGCCGATCCCTACGTTGCCGCCGTTATTGCTTGCTAAAGCAGAGTTTATGCCAATCACTTCGCCTTTGATGTTTAACAAAGGACCACCGCTGTTGCCACTATTGATAGCAGCATCGGTCTGGATGTAATCCTGATAGATGGGAGAGTTATTGCCAAGGTTCAGGTTAGCACGGCTGGTAGCGGAAATCACGCCCACGGTTACAGTCCTGTCCAAACCTTCGCTAAAGGGATTACCAATGGCTATAGCCCATTCGCCGATTTCCAGCTTATCCGAATCTCCTAAAGGCGTAACGGTAACCTTTTCGTCTTCTTTCATCACCACTTTGATCACGGCGATATCCGTATTGGGATCCAAGCCCACCACAGTTCCGGTGTATGTAACCTTGTCTGCGAGGGTTACGGTGATTATCCCTTCTCTACCTTTTTCCACAACGTGGTTATTGGTCATGATGAAGGCTTCTCTGCTGCTGGGGTTGTATTCATAGATGAACCCGCTACCCATC
>JALNXT010000064.1 GCA_023230245.1 Candidatus Cloacimonadota bacterium | reverse complement strand
TATCCCCAGCAAAGTTGCCCCGCGAGTTGTTTGCCCCATTAGCAATTCTCCGCTGCCAGGCATGATTATAGATGCTCCAGAATATGCTACTCGGGGAACTGCCGTTAGTGGGATTATGCACAGCAGCAGTAATAGGATTAGTAAGGAAACTCTTAGAATTCCCATTTCATTCCCAGCATGGGGGTAATAACACCATCAGGCATGGCGGCATAAATGTTTATCTGAGGTGCTGCCTGCGATAATGAAAGACGGTTTACATTGCGAGTTAAACGTACAGCGTCAACACCGCTGAGGAGATGGTTGAAAGCCAAAGCAAAGGTAAAAAAACGAGATTTGGCATATTCGTCTTTGGCATCATTACGAAGATCAATGAATTTATAACGCATGGGGCTGGCACCTGGAGTGTCTTGTTTTATAGTTGTGGTGCTGCCATCCAAAGCCACATTTCCCACCCAACTGGCATTAGCCGCACCTGCATTCTCGAACTTGAAATTAGGGGAAAGCACACCATTTGAATCTACGGCAAAGCGATAATACCAATCTACCCAACCAAAGGTGTAATGCCCATACTTGCCAATGTCTTCGTAGAAGTGCTGGGTATTATTATTGTCTAAGCGGAAATATGATGGCTCATAAATATCTGAAGCATTAATGTCGATCATGAAGCTCTCAACAGAATGTTGATACCCACGAACATATCTCGTGCCGGTATAAGTAGTTCCGTCAGGTTTGGTGTAGTTGATAACTTCGCCATTGGCATACTTTTCGTAAACATCGGTTTTCTCTTTGCCTTGCTGTCCATAGTAGATAAGTCCGCCGATAAAGGCAGCTTCCAGAACAGGGAAAATATAGGTTGTAATAGAGCGTTTATTTGCATAAAACTGGCCTGCACCGGGTAACACCAGAGACATTATCATAGCAAGCCGGGCGTCTTTCTTGGCGTAATTCACATGAATTAAATCATTGGTAACTAGTGTATCTCTGGCAGCTGGCTGGTAGGTATCAAGGGGCTGTTCAAAGAGCCATTGGTCGATATCAGTGCCTGCGCCATCAGCAGCAAGGAGCAATTGAGCGATTGCCAGAATCAGGCATATAAATAAGAGCTTTTTCATAATAACATCCTAAAGATAACTAATCATTTTTCCACGGCGAATTTAACTCGTTTATAGGAGCCATGGTTTTCTATGCTGAGGATGTAAACTCCGGCACTAAGCAGGGAGGCATCCATTTCTATATCACGTGGATTGTTGGCGGAGCCATAGCTTTCCATTTTCGTTACTAAGGCACCTGTAATATCAAAAATGCGAAGCGTGGTATTCCCTTCGGCATTAAGCAAGCGAATGCGATAATCAGGCTTTTTGATCGGGTTAGGGAAAACGAAAGCTGAAAGTTCGGTGTTAAGAATAGGGGGATTGCTGATTGCAGAACTGAAAACACCACTGCCAGAGTTGCGATAACCAGAGAACAAAATTGGGTTTTCGTCCAAACCACTAAGTGAGTGTAAGAATAGATTCCCTGTTGCATCAGGGTAATACCAGTATAAAGTGCCGTTGGGTGCATGGTAATATAGATGGTCTTGCTTTGGTGCTTGGTTCCAAGTTAAAGAAAACTCTGGAACAGCTTTAGCGTTGGCATTTACGGCAAGATAACCATGGTTTTCTAAGGGATAATATAGCAAGTCAGAGCCACCAATATGCATAGCCATGGGGGTGAAAGAGCTTGAGATTTTGTTGGATGCGAGCATGGGGAAACCGCTTAGAATAGTCCCGTCTGTTTTGAGGGCATAGAGCTGGTTGCCGATGCCAAAGAATACCACCGGAGATATATTGCCCAAGGAAGATAGTGCTATCTGCCCAGGCAATGATGTGCTGTGATTGGTGAATAGTTTATTCAAACTAACCATATTGTAGCAATATAGGTTTCCCAGATCGGACATCAGGAATATCTCATTAGTAGCTTTGTCAATTGATTGATAAACGATAGGTTCATTATTTCCGAATGCTTCGGGCAAACTAATCCTGCTGATAACTTGCATTGTGTTCGCGTCTATTATGGCTAGAAAGTCCAACCCCAAGGCAATAAGTCTGTTATCCCATGCAGCTATGCGGAGAGCTCCATTTAGCTCAACAAAGTTGTTAATTGCGAAGTTACTAAGCTTGTACAGGCAAGTTTCAGTAGCAACGTAAACATCAGAATTATATACCAGAGGGGTTATTATTATCGTGCTGGGGAAAGATAACTGGCGCATCGAGAGCTGTACATCGGCAAAATCTAGGAAATGTAGGGCTCTATCTGAAACCACCACCAACTCGTAATATCCATCAGAGTTGTTATCTGTTTTCTGAGGTGGGTAATCGTAAGTAGTTATACTATCGTAGAATGTGCCCATCACATCCTGCCAGGTGCCGTTAATATTACTAAGCAGGTTTATGCTTCCAAAAGAAAGCACGGGTAGATCAAAATCGTTAAAGCCGGAATTAATAATATCCCCTGCTATCATATTAGGAGAGGGGTAGTTAAACACTTTTGTGGTATCAAAGAAACCCGCACTGAGCTTCAAACTCATGATCTTAGCGGGATTGGAGATGCTACTAAGACCGTATAAACCAGCTAAGCCGTAACTATCCAGAAGGCTTGGTTTGGTGCTGGCATTAAGTTCTGGTTTCCAGGGTGAAAGAGACCAACTAATAAAGAGACCATTCGCATCTAAGACAGGTTTCCTGGCATGAAAGTATTCATATTGTGTTCCTGTCCAATACATAGAGTAATCGTTGCCAATATCGGTTAATCCGTCAGCTTCAATGACACGCACTCCACGTCTGCTATAAATGGTGTTTACGGTATTGTTATCAAAGTTATTTACCCAAGTGCCATCAGCATAATGAACGCCTTCATCATATAGGATGCTTTCATTCACATGCCATACAAGTACGCCACCACCCACGGAGGAACCATCTGACTTTTGAAATGAAGGTAGCATAAAATCATATTCATAGCTAGGTGTGTTTTGTGGATCGCCATAAGGAGTTGGGTATAAAACAACCCGTGAATCCAGAGTCCCAAACACGGCAGTTGCGCCATCTCCATCAGGATCTACATTCCTATTTTCTACCAGGATGTACTCTTTTTCATTTAGGGGAATACGCAGTATTTCTGGCAACAATGTGCTCCCACTCTGTTTGGAACTTACGGCGTGCAGCTCAATATTGGTGAAGAGAGGAAGCTGGGTGAAGTCTTTAATCAGCCCAATAGACTGGTAATAGTTTCCAAAGGCAAGTTGACGTGAGAAAGCACCGGGCATGGTGGGCAAAGACCCTTCTAAAAGCACCACATCGCCATTGGGAAGAGTGTCCACCATCAATCCTGAACCGCCACTGTCCATGATATCAAAACTGCCAACCATAGGGCGGAAATCGCTCACATTGTAGAGATCTACAAAGCCCAGAGAGTGCCCAAACTCATGCGCAATTACAGCATTCAGGGCACCATAACCGCTGTGCACTGTCTGCCCATTTTCTGTGCTTGTTGTAAAGTCCTGAGAGATAGTGGCAGGGACATTAGATGCGTGAGATATGAGGACTGTGCCATTATCGACAACCGCTTCTTTCCCAGAGTTTACCCTGATATAAAATGATGGCAGATCGGAAGGGGTGTCACCATTAACATCGTGTTGCCAATCTGAACCGGCGTGGATAATCATATAATGAGAGTAACTGGCGAAATCTATCTCTGGATCGCTAGCATCAGCAGTTTCGAAGCAGGTCTTAAAATATTCTTCCATCCTGGAGACAAAAAGTTCGGAGCTTGCGCCAGGCGAATTATAATAGCCCATAGGATGGGGAAGAGTGTAGGCTGGCTGTGTCTTGGGATACACATCGTATTGAAGTTGGTAGGATTCTACTGATACAGCTTTGTAATAGTATTTCATAGCTTCAAGATTTGCTTCGTAGTATTGGCGATTATGAGGCGGAGCTCCTACAGAATAAAGGTAAGAGGGATCAGTTTCAAGCTGAAATTTACCATTACCAGTTGTATTGGTATCATCTGGGCTTTCTAGGGGGAAATCAACTAATATCACCAGTAGTCGCTCAAAACTGGCACTTTTGCTGGCATTACTTGGGATGGGGGCTTGTTTTAATAGCTGAGTATAGGGATGTATGCGAAGCTTATTAATTGGGCTATGCTTTTGTAATTGCATCTTTTGCGAGAACAACAAAGATACTAACAAACACGTTAGTATCAGCAGGGTAAGTTTCTTAATTTTCATTACATACAAATCCCAAAGTCCCCGTTAATGGGGACTTTGAGAAGTGAATATCGCTCGATTCTAAAACTCGAATCCAAGGGAGAAGATTTTATTGTAATCAACCAGACCGCCAGCAGGAACCATGGCGAAATCGGCTGAAAGCTTATATCTCTGGTCGAAACTATACTGTACTCCAACGCCAAAGCTAGGGCCTAATACATCGCCAACTTGATCATAGAAGTATCCGCCACGCATTGAAATCAAATCAAGGTAGGTGTATTCTGCACCTGCGCTATAGATCGTTTCGTCAAAGTTATTCCATCCTGTAGCAAAACGTTTCCAAAGAGGATCGCTATTGGTAAGCATTTTGCTGGCTTCTGCGGAGACGATCATCTTGTTCATGGGGTTATCAAACAGGGTATATGCACCACCTAAGCGAAAGGTCATAGGCGAAGGGTCAGCTTGATCCTGATCTACGAAGGTAACGTCCGGTCCCACATTTTGCAATACGATAGAGCCATCTATACCTGGCAAGCCAATATCTTGAAACTTGGCACCCAAATCGAAGGCGAAGCTAAAGGCAGAACCTCTGGTTTCGGTTTCGCCGGTTGGGGGAGCGAGGTAGGAATAGATGAGCTTGAAGTTTCCACCTAATCCAACTTTTTCGGGCACAAGCTCGTAACTATAACCGGCTGCACCGGCAACATCGAAACTATGGAAATCACCATAGTTTTCTTGGTTTGCACCAGTATGAGGCTGAGTGCCTGCATCAAGCCAGATGATGTGTGCGTTGAGGTTCCCAATCCCATAAAAATACTGATTCCAGCCAAGAAACTCGTAGAACATATCATCTAATCCAGAGCCTTGTAACCACGGAATATGGTTTCCGGCTAATTGAGTTTTACGGTTGAAGGCAGTTGCGCCGGGATTCCACCACATGGCGTAAGCATCGTCTGCAACGGCAGAATAAGCGCGTCCCATGCCATTGGCACGTCCGCCTGGTTCGAAGGTTAAAAACAACAGGGAGCCCTGAGAGATTCCTGCCAGAGCAAATGGTAAGCCAAGCATTGCTATTAGGCTTAATACAACTATATGGCGTTTGAACATTAATACCTCCATAGGTTTCGGATTATTTTACAGGTTCAATAAATATTGCCTGATAGGGGCGGTCATTATGATAATCTAATTGGGGTTGTGTAAATACCAACCAGATTATGCCTATAACACAGTATTGCACAGATATTGCCGAGGATAGCAAGTTTATCCGCTAGCTCCTTTTTTTTTGGTGCCGAAGGCCGGAATCGAACCGGCATGAGCCAAAGCTCGGTGGATTTTGAGTCCACTGCGTCTACCAATTTCACCACTTCGGCACGCTAAGAGTTCACTTTTAATTACACTGTTTCTTTGTCAATACAAAAAGAAAGAGGGATTAGACTATTGATATGTTACTCTGTGTCTATAAATCAACAAATAGCTGCTAATCAGTTGCATTATAGAAACTAATGTTAAGCCAGACAAACAGATAATTAAGGATTATTTTTTCTTTTTTAGGCTCTGCAGGTTTGCTATATACTAGGCTCAAGTTCAATTAAGGTGGGAAAGCTTGTTTTGTTTGGCTGCTGGTTGCTAGATTTTGCCTTGCTGGTATTGCCCTATCAATGCCCACTCATTGCCCTTATTATGGACAATGATAGGGCAATGATAGGGTGATTCAAGCAGGGAAGGGGCAGCAACAAGATTTTCCACCTTAATTGAACATGAGCCATATACTTGCACCGTTCTCGGGTAATACATAGGTATTTGCCACATGATTCCCAAGTTTTCTATTTTAGCTTCTTTTCTGTTTAGCGTTAAAACTCTTTTCTTCAGTGGCCATAAAGCTTCTCAGCGCAGCTTCTGCCTCGGGAAAGCTCTCTTTACTTTTTACATAAATGGGATCAGAATATACTGCGGTAACCCTTGAGAACGGCTTGGGAAAACGGAAGCGATCCCAAGAATTAAACACCCATTCTCTAGAAGTCTCTGATGCTATCGCCACGATTGGCACTTTAGCCAATAAGGCAATTTGGAAAATACCCGGATGGATAGTGCCACTAGGTCCCTTCGGCCCATCAGGTGTAATGGCTAAAGAAATGTTTTTGGCTGCTCGGATCATTTCCAGCATTGCTTTTGCGCCTTCGCGGGTGCTCGATCCTCTAATGGCGATGTAGCCTAGCTCTTTCAAGGGACCGGCAATAAGCTCACCGTCATTAGATGATGATACCAACACACCTGCACCACTGAACGCTCTTTGCATGGTTAAGGGGAGCAGATTGCGGTGCCAAAACATATAGATACAGCGGATGTTATCTGACGCTTCTTGATTTATAACGGTAAAGCGGATGGTTTTGCGAAGCAGCAATAAGAATTTGGCTGCCAGCTTTCGTTCGAGATAAAAAAAGATGTTACGCATAGAGGCTAAGCATTTCTTGAACAATGCGAGGCAATTCATCAGAGGGCTTTTTATCGCTAAGCATAGCCTGCAATTTGCCCAGTTCCGCACGGATGTATTGGTTATAGGCAGCATCGTTTAGAATAGACTCAGCTTTGCTGTGAATCATTTCGGGGGTTAAATCGTTCTGGATAATCTCGGGAAGTAAATCTTGATCCAGCACGATGTTTGGCAAGCCAATACGCTTGATCCTAATAAACTGTTTCCCAATTAGGTAAGATAGATGAGAGGCTTTGTAACAGATCACCGTTGGAGTGCCGATGTAAGCAGCTTCAAGGGTAACGGTGCCAGAGGTGCATACCAGTACTTCGCAGTATTTCATCATCTCGTAAGTGTTGCCATCCACAAGCTTAATATGCGGTTTCCCATTACTGTTAAGCAGGCTCATATAGGTTGCATGCGTGACACTACGCGATTTCGAAAACAGCATTTCATATTTATCAGAATCCCACATTGCGGCAGCCTTAAGAAAGATGGGCAACATCGTTTCCACTTCCTTATCTCTGCTTCCTGGAAAGTAGCCGATCCACTTTTTATGGGGATCTAGCTTATAGAAACGGGCAAAAGCTTCACGATCAAGTTCGATATTCACTTCTTCTGCAATAGGATGCCCCACATAACTGGAGCTAACGTTATGAATATCCAGCAATTCCTTTTCAAAGGGCAGAATGCATGCTACATGACGCGTGGAAGCCCTTAGCTTATGTACCCTCT
>JALNXT010000063.1 GCA_023230245.1 Candidatus Cloacimonadota bacterium | reverse complement strand
ATGCATCGTGCGCAGGACAATCCTTTCGTGAACGAGCTTTACGATGTGCTGCTGGAAACACCCAACAGCCATAAGGCACATGAACTGCTGCACACCGCCTACAAGCATCGCAAACGCATCGATGATAACGAGCTGTCTTTCTCCGCAGAAGGCGGCAAAGATCGCTGCAAGATTCGCGTGTGCGTAGGCACATCCTGCTATCTGCGAGGCTCTCAGGATATCCTTGCCAAGACTCTGCAAATGGTGGAAGAAAATGCTTGGGGTAGCCACTTTGATATCGCCGCCACCTTCTGTAGCGAGAAATGTGATAAGGGACCAAACGTATCCGTTGGTGATAATGTAATCCACCGTGCGGAATTGGCTCAGATCAAACAACTTATCAGCCAAGAAGCCGAGAGAAGAGCAAAATGAAAAAGATCCTGATTTGCATGGGAAGCTCTTGTTTCGCGCGGGAAAACAGAGAAAACCTCAAGCTGATTGAAGAGTTCCTGCGGAATCATGGAATAAGTGACAGCGTGCACATTGAAGGCTCCCTCTGCATGGGAAAATGTGCCCAAGGGCCAAATATTAGCATCAATGGTAACGAATACCACGAAGTAAAGAGTGATATCTTGCCAGAGATACTCAGGAAAGAACTGTTAGAGATATGAATAAACCGATATACACCGAGAAAACGGAATGCCAGGATTGCTACAAATGCGTGCGGGAATGCCCCGTAAAAGCTATTAGAGTAGTGGATGGCAGTGCTCAAGTGATGCCGGAGGCTTGCATCCTCTGCGGCCGCTGTACAGAAGTTTGCCCAGTTGGAGCAAAGAAGATCCGGGACGATTTGGGGGAAGCAATGTTGCTCCTGAAACAAAAAAGCCAAGTGTATGTTTCCTTGGCCCCCACGTTTAGAACGGAATTCATCGGCTTGGCTGAGGCGAAGTTAATTGCCGCCATCAAGAGTTTAGGTTTTACCGGTGTATCGGAAACAGCGTTGGGTGCGCAGGAAGTTTCATACTCCTGCGCCCAGCTCTTACACGAAGGCAAGAACCCTTTGTGGATATCGTCTGCCTGCCCTAGCGTGGTTCATCTTATAGAGCAGTACTACCCGCAGCTTGTGCCTAACATCACTCCCGTGCTATCACCTCTACAGGCTCATGCAAAGATGCTGAAGAAGGTTTATAGTGATGATATCGGCGTGGTTTTTATAGGCCCCTGTGTGGCTAAAAAGAATGAAGCGCTGAATGATAATGTAGATGTAGCACTCACATTTACCGACTTAAGACGTTGGTTCAACATTAGTAATATCGATTTGACTACACTGGATTTAAACCAAAGCTTCAGCCTTTCTTCGGCTGAGGAAGGGGGCTTATATCCCATCGATGGCGGGATGATAGACGGCGTAAAGTTTTACAATCCCCCAGAAAACACACTGTTCATGAGCTTTTCCGGGATTGAGGAAGTGGTGGAAGCCTTTGATGACCTGGACGTGAATAGCTTCGATTGCCCTGTATTTATCGAAACCCTGGCCTGCATGGGTGGGTGTGTAAATGGCCCCGGAGTAAGCAAGCGTGGTTCCACTGTGCAGAAACGTTATAAGATAAAAAACCTTACTCCCGCCGCACCAGAAACACGCGAAGCGCAAGGCTTGGAAATTAGTGCCTGTTTCCACGATCGCGAGATTAAGCAATATACGCACAGCAAATCCGAAATTGCCGCAGCACTGCTTAAAATTGGCAAAAAGCGAAAAGAGGAAGAGCTGAATTGTGGAGGCTGTGGTTATGACACCTGTCAGGAATTTGCCTGTGCACTGATCGAACAAAAAGCAGAGCCGGCTATGTGCGTATCTTACTTACGTAAGCTTGCCCAGAACAAAGCCTCAGCATTGATTAAAGCGATGCCTTCCGGAGTAGTGATCGTGGATGAAAACCTCAAAATCATCGAATCCAACCGGCGTTTCATCGAACTTATCGGTGGTGATGCCCGCATCGTTTCGGAAGCAGATCCAGATCTCGAAGGTGCATTTCTGGAGCGTATTATAGACTTTCATGAGCTATTTGCCAAAGCCATCAAGGAAGGTACGGAAGTGGAAGTTCAGGACATCCGGCGCAATGGCAAGATCATGCGGCTAACGCTATTCTCCATCCAGAAGAATCACATCTTGGGTGGCATTTTGCAGGATATCACAGAACCTGTGATTCAGCGGGAGCAGATCATTGAAAAAGCCAGCGAAGTGATGCGCAAGAACCTCTCTACTGTCCAGCAGATCGCTTTCCTTTTGGGTGAAAATGCAGCCGACAGCGAAGTGCTGCTTTCCTCGATAGTAAAGAGCTTCGGCAAAAAGGACTAAGATGGAGTACTTTTTAGAAGCTGACTACTATCAAATCTGCAAACACGGCTACCAATCCTGTGGGGATAGTTTTTACAGCGTGAAGAGTGACGACGGCATCATCTGTGTGCTGGCTGATGGCCTGGGAAGTGGCATTAAAGCATGTGTGCTGGCCACTCTTACCACTACCATGGCGGCAGGCTTCATCTCTTCTAAGATGGATATCAAGCGTGCTGCCGAGATCATTTTGGAGACCCTGCCGGTGTGCTCATATCGAAATATTGGCTACAGTACTTTCACTATCATTGATGCCAAATATGATGGTCATGTGAGAATCATTGAACACGATAATCCCCCTTATGCACTGCTGAGAAATCGGCAGATTGAGGAAGTGGAAAAGCAGGAAATAATCCTTAAAACCGTTCGCAAAAGTCATCTTTACTATTCTGAATTTAAACTGGAACCGGAAGACCGAATCGTGTATTACTCAGACGGAATAAGCCAATCTGGAATGGGCTTGCCACATTTGCCGCTGGGTTGGCAGGAAAAAGGTGTGGAGAGCTACCTTTTATCTTTACTTAAGGAAAACATCTCCATCTCTGCGGGTGAAATATCCAAACGCCTTGCACACAAAGCTAGAGAATACGATGCCAACAGCGCCGCTGATGACATCACCTGTGCAGCTTTGTATCTTAGGAATCCACGCCGCACCTTATTGATTACCGGGCCTCCCTATAAAAAAGAGCACGATCCCATATTAGCGCAAATTGCCACAGATTTTACCGGCAAGAAGATTCTCTGCGGGGGTACAACAGCAGCTATTTTGTCTCGTGAACTAAATACCCCCATCAAGGTGAATCTAAAAGAAATAAGAAATGGTGGGGACATTCCGCCTACTGCGGATATGAAAGGCTTCGATCTGGTGACCGAAGGAACTATCACCCTTTCGCGTGCGCTGAGAGCTTTGGAGGATGACGAAAGTATCGATGAGATGAGGGACAACGCAGTAAAGCGTTTGCTCCGTATCTTGATAGATAGCGATATTATAGAGTTTGTGGTGGGCACCAAGATCAACGACGCCCATCAGGATCCTGCCTTGCCCAAAGACCTGGAAATCAGACGCAACCTGATGAAGCAATTTACTCGCGTGTTGGAAAAGAAATACATGAAATCTACCAAACTCCTCTTCGTATAAAGCACCTGCTTCAATATCGCTAGCACACCTCACCTTACTCCCTCTTTTGGGGATATGGGTGGGGATTGAGTGGGAGTTATACAGAGGGAGTGCCTGTGTCCTTGCAGGCAAGGTCTGTCGGTGTCCTCGCCGACAGTGAAAAATTGCTTTCCTGTGCAGCATCTGTATTCTAGGGAATAGCCAAATGACTGCCGACGGGGACACCCGACTTCTCGAGTGCAGGCTTGACAGGCCTTTCCTGCAGGGACGCAGGAATTCCAACCGCAGAATCCACCTAAACGGAGGGGAAATTGAATAAATACGGTTCATGTTCAATTAGAGTGAGCTACACGAGTATTGTCAGTCTATTGCATCGATGAAACTGGCAGTAGAGACCTATCCGGATTCAGCCCTCACCTCCCTTGCAATTGATTTCCTGTTCTTGGCAACCCGTGCTACGGATAAGGACTACACTACGCTGAAAACTTATCTTGATGATAATATCGCAGATGAAGAGCTCTGCATCTATCAAAGGAAAGAAGAAATTAAGACTGCCTGCTCTATACAAGAAAAAGATTACCTTACTGCTATCAACCGCTTACAGCAAACGGTGGATAACCCTCAAACCGTGGCAGATTCTCTCTTTGCCTTGATAGATCAGGCATACTGCTATATGAATCTGGCACAATTCGGATCTAAGGTATTGCCAAACATCAGCATACATACTCCGGATTTTCAAAGCTACATCAGCTTCATGCTGGATTTATCTTCTACGCTTGCTGTTTCTCCCAATACATCAATCGCCCTGTTGGTGCTTAGTTTGGATTCTAACTACCCCAATCCTTTTAATCCATCCACTACGATCAGATTTAGTACGCCATCTGAAGAGAAAGTGAAGCTAAGTATATACAATATAAATGGACAAAAGGTAAAGGAACTTGTTGACGAAAATATGCTTGCCGGAAATCATAGTTTTATATGGAATGAAACAGATCAAAGTAATCGGAAAGTGGGATCGGGAATCTATTTCTCGCGCCTCGAATATGCCGGAAAAAGCAAGCTCAGAAAGATGACGCTGCTAAAGTAAAAGATGCCCTTGCAGGCATACACCTGCATTAAGGATTGACGAAACCCTGCTCCAGTTATCCGGAGCAGGGCATCTTGAGGTTTTTATGAAACTTACATCATTAGTCCTGCTACTTACGGTTTGGATACTAATCCTACCCGGTATCATAGTAAATGGTCACATATCCGAGGATACCACCTGGACTCCGGAAGATAGTCCCTATATAGTTAGCAGCTTTCTATATATAGATGCTGGTGTTACCCTCACTATCGAGCCTGGAGTGGATGTAAAGATAACTGGTGCCGATAAAAGCAACATCTACAATTACTATTGGAACGGAAGCGAAGAGCCAATTGCCAAGATGATTATTGTCTATGGTCAGATTGATGCCTTTGGCACCGAAGAACTTCCCATCACCATTGACGTTAACAGTGAAAATGAAGGCTACCGCTGGGGAGGGATTTACATTGGAAGGTATGCTCCGATGTCTTCATTTGAGTACTGTGTTATAAAGAGATCTTTTTTTTGTATCCTTGAACAGGGAACATGGTCGATGGCTGCTATTCAGTTTGATAACGGATTGATCCATATGCGTCACAACACTTTTATAAACAATATGATGGCAATAAAATCATTTAACCTCCTAATGAATACAGTAGTGTATGATTGTAAGTTTTACTCTAATGATACTGACTATCCTGTCCCATTTGGATATCCAGGATGTATAGGTCTTAGTGCTTACTATCTTGAGCCACCTGAAAGAAACTTTAAGGTAACAATCGCCAAATGCTATTTCACGGGGGAAGCAGGAATAGGTGGGGGTGGATATTATGCCGACACTTTTTATTTGAACAATTTTATTGATAATTCATGTGTAGGAAGTGATTCATTGATGTGGGACAGAGATCCCGGGATCGAATATGGATCAGCTTCCTCATACGGGAACTATGTTTTAAATGGGAATGGTGGTTTTGGGTGTAATGCTTATTATGAAACTGATATCGCCTTCTCCAGAAGAAACACTCTGATCAAATATCCAGATACATTCGATCAATTTCCCCCTCTCAGAATCGGTGGTAGCGGACGAGGGACTTCGTATGTTTCCGATAACTATCTGGAAGGTGCAGTGCAGTTCAATACAAATGATGCTCACAGTGGTAATTCCATGATATACAATAATGTTATGCTTACTGCGGACAACACAGCTATGGAACTATCTCATTATAGTTCTACCAATCTGGGTGGGCAAATGAAGATATTCAACAATCTGGTCGTTAATTTCCATCCTGACAGTCTCTTTAACAGCAGACTATTTTATACAGATTTTGCGAATCCTTATATATTCAACAACACCTTCAGTGGTTTTTACCGCGGAGCATTAAACTTCATGAGCAGCATCAGTTGTTATAACAACATCTTTCACGAATTCTATCTGCCTCCTTCTTATGGATATAGTGCTGAACAGGCAAATATATACGGCTACAATTGTACCAATCTACCCATACCCCAAACTTATTCAATAATTGATGTGGGGGGAAACATAGTGGCAGATCCTTCCTTTATGAATCCGGAAGCGGGTGATTATAGCCTGCAACAAAGTTCTGTCTGCATCGATGCTGGATTGATTCTGCCAGATCTTCCTGCCTTTGATATCCGCTATCACAAAAGGATAGCTCCCGGAACTGAAGATGGGCTTCGCAATTTGGATATGGGAGCCTATGAATACAATTCTATCTATATTGGTGGCATCAGAGCTATCATCTTTGATGCGGAAAGCGGAGAACCGGTGGACTGCGTAAAAGCGCAAATCGCCAATAAATTACCGGAGTTTTCAGACACCCTGGGCTGTTTCCACTATCCTACCGGTGCGGGAATATATTCCCTCAACCTTAGCCACTGGGATTATGAAACTGCTATCATTGCAAATGTGGAGATTACCGAAGGGGAAGACCTCATGCTACAGATACCTTTGCATAAGCAAGGAGTATCAAATCCTACGGATGATCAGATTCCAGAAACACCGCTATACACATTGACCAATTATCCCAATCCCTTCAATCCGCAAACCCGCATCAGTTACATCCTTCCTTCACCCGGAAAAGTAAATCTGAGTATATATAACATAAAGGGACAAAAGCTGATTGGCTTGTGCGATACCCAGCAGACGAAGGGACATCATAGCATCATCTGGGATGGAAAAGATCAAAGAGGAAAGAATGTAGCAAGCGGATTGTACTTTGCTCGTTTGGAACATGATGGCTTTGTCCAAAGCAGAAAAATGATGATGCTAAAATAGTCTGTAATGATCACATAAATGTCACCTGCAGTTCACCCTATAGACACGGAGGCGACGGGTTTTCTATAACGCATAAGATAAACTTGAAGTATTGTAAAGAGTCAGTCAAAGAAGTGCGTCTACGGCTACAAGGGTCAGGTTCTGATAGATAAGGATCACGGCCTGGTGCAGGAGATTGAAGTAACTCCCGCCAATGTCTATGATGGGCATATGCTGATGCCCCTGGTCGAATCCATGGAACTGCCGAAGGATACCGAGGTGCTTGCAGAAAACCAAAGATTATCTGTTGATAGGAGCAATTGCCTTCAATCTCAAGCGCGCCTTAAAAATTTTACGATCGTGAGATAGGAGAGGTCTGCCTAGATTTCTGGATTAGTTCAAAAAACGGGCAATTTAGAGGCTGTTTAAGGGCATTTTTAGGCATATTTAGACAAAAACGTCCAATTTCTCGTAAAATCCCATCCCGTATCCTAAAAACTCCTCTCATTATTTTTTGCTTTGATTTGTTCAACGGTCTTTGTGTGATAATCAAAACCTTGTGCGGTGAATCTGTAGCTAAGCTTATTACTAGCTTCATAGTAATTGACATTGTCACAATCGTAGGGGATTTGCTCATATGCTAGTAGATTTGAATTTAGCGATAAGATGATAATTACCAGTAATTGAATTTTAATCATTGTTTTCATGTATAACCTCGATATGTTTACCGGAATCTATTGCCTTTTGT
>JALNXT010000062.1 GCA_023230245.1 Candidatus Cloacimonadota bacterium | reverse complement strand
ATGCCACTCCAACTCAAACCAATACCTGGGTGCCAATTGGTTCATCTGGGACATCATCTGCTTTTTACGGAAGCTTTGATGGCAATAACCACACTATTTCCAACTTAAGAGTTAGTAATTATGGTAATTATCATGGTCTATTTGGTTATACTGCGGTAGGGAGTAGCATAAAGAACTTAAGCATGAACAGTAGCTGTTATATCCTTGGGGATTATGAAAGTGGATCAATAGTCGGTCATAACGACGGAACTGTGGATAATTGCCGATCTGCTGCAACTGTGAATATCGGCAATGCGACTAAGGGTGGTGGTATTGTTGGAGACAATTACGGAACCATTAGTAACTGCATCTTTTCCGGTACGGTATCAAGGTCTGGATCTGGAGTAGCTGCCAGCAGTTTGGGTGGCATAGTGGGTATGAATGAAAGCGCGGGAATTGTTACCAATTGCTATTCCACCGGAACCATTAACGGAAACTTATGGAATGGTGGAGTTGCCGGATGGAACGATGGAACGATGAATAACTGTTATTCTAAGGGAACTGTAGCCTGTAATGATAATTCCAATGGCGGTTTGGTGGGGCAAAACAACGGCAGCATCGCCAATTGCTTTTCTCAAGCAAACGTAAGCGGAGCACATTTTCTGGGAGGACTAGTTGGTAATCATGGGGGTGGTTCTGTTACTAATTGCTATTCCACCGGCACTGTTACCGGGGGGACAAGAGGCGGTTTGATAGGGGCTTTAACAGGAACTGTTACCAACTCATATTGGGACACACAAACCAGCGGGCAGGCAACATCTTTTGGAGGCGTAGGGAAAACTACTGCACAGATGAAAACTCAATCTACCTACACTGGGTGGGACTTCTACGGTGAAACAGCCAATGGTTCCAATGATTACTGGGCTTTGTTTCCCTCCGACAATGGCGGTTATCCCCTGTTGATGGCAATCAGCAGCAGGGACGTAATGGCACCCTTGCCTTGGTATCCTGCTGATGGCAGCATCATATCCCTTAGTTACAATCCGAGCATTTCTTGGGATTACAACCATTTGGGGCAGGTTCCTACCAGTTATGCCGTTTTTTCCATCAAAGGAAATCCAACCCATATTATGGAAACAGGTTATCCCGGGCAAGTTACCAGCCTTCCTTCTGAGATTGGATACCACATGGCTGAAATATACTACATTTTTAGAAACATTACGTTTCACTCAAGTGAAGTTTGGTATTACGTGGTGGTTGCCTACAACGCCTTTGGCGAAGGGGCTGCTTCCCCGGTGCGCAGTTTTGTAATGGCATATGACCCCTGGGTTACAGAAGGCTTTGAAAATGGCAACACCGATGGCTCTACAAATATCGCACAATGGGCGATGATTTCGGGAAGTGATCCTGTTCCTTGGGTGGCAAATTCTACCCATACCGATTATAATAGAACCCCGCGAACCGGAACATTCAACATTACTCTTAATAATCCTGGAAGCCAATCTGTGAATACGTCGTTAAGCCATAATTACCCTCTGACAGCCGGCAAAACCTATGAGATTGAGCTTTATGCCAGACAGGATACCTCAAATCCCCTTAATGCCACGCTCAAGTTTCAGATGCAGCAATACCCATCCTCCACTCTTGTCGATTTAAGCCCTGCTTATCAGCTTACTAACGGGGCTTATCAGCGGATAACATGTTTGTTTACAACCCCTCAATTGGATAGTTACTATATCTATCTTAAGGGAGCCATGCTGCCGGGTGTGCATGCAATTAGCGTGGATGATATATCAATTAGGGAAATTACTGCATTGGACACACCGGAGATTGCTATTAGCTCTACCGACAACGAAATTACCCTTAACTGGAACGAGATTGCCCATGCTTCCGAATACCGGGTCTATGCAGCGGACAGTCCGGATAGCTGGTCGAACTACACCGTGGTTTCTGCCCCCACCCACACCTATACTTGCTCAATGGCAAGCTCTGGACCTAAGTTTTTTAAGGTGGTAGCAAGCTCGGTGATCAGCAGGCTTGCTAATGATCCAATAAATACGAAAAACAAACAATAACCACTGCTTTTGTAAATCTCTATCCATGCCCCCGGTTATACCGGGGGCTGTTTTGTTTCATACTATAGGGTCACAAAAGGCTATTTCAATACGACCTCTTATATCAAAACGACCTAAGACACCGAAGTTTTTAGTAAAGAAATATGCAGGGGAAGACCGTTACCAATTATTCGATAGTTTTAGAGGGGGCTTGTAACAGCACTCACCTCGAGTGCTAACAGCCGAGGCGGCTGTTGTTACAATTCACTACGTTAGGTCTTGCATCTCGGCTTACTGCCAAGAAACTTGAATTCGGCTTGTGTTTCACCTTTTCACCATTCCAGTCTTTCACTTCAGCAGCATCGCAGTGCTGCGCTACGCCCCACCTCACGACATCATCACTTCATTACTTCATTACTTCGTTACTTCATCCATTCACCTGCGATAGCGGCTTTCTTCCCTCGATCACGGCAAGGGCATTTTCGGCAGCCATGAAACCCATATTGGTGCGCGTGGCAATACTGGCAGAGCCGATATGCGGAAGCAGCACTACATTGTCCAAGGCTAATAGCGCAGCGGGGATATGTGGTTCTTCTTCATAGACATCAAAGCCGGCGGCAAATATCCTTTGGTCGGCAAGGGCAGCGATAAGTGCCTTTTCATCCACAATGGCACCGCGCGCTGTATTTATCAAGGTGGCGGTGGGTTTCATCAGGGCAATTTCAGCTTTGCCGATCAGATGCTTGGTCTCTGGGGTAAGCGGGGCATGCAGGGAAAGGATGTCCGCTTCGCGCAGCAGGGTATCAAGCTCCACTCTTTCTGCTTCAAAGGGGAGTTCTTTGGGTGACGAACTGTAATAGATGATCCTCATGCCAAAGCCAGTAGCGCGTTTGGCAACCGCCTGTCCGATTCTGCCCATCCCCAAAATGCCAAGGGTTTTGTTGTACACATCCTGACCCAACATCATCATTGGCTCCCAAGCTTTGAATTTCCCTGCCCGTAAAAACGCTTCACTTTCCGTAATCCTGCGGCAGGTTGCCATGATTAAAGCCCAGGCAAGATCGGCAGTACTTTCGGTTAGCACTCCCGCAGTGTTGCACACGGCTATCCCCTTAGAGGTGGCATATTTCACATCGATATTATTATAGCCCACGGCATAGGCGGAAATCACCTTCAGATGGGGGGCGGCGTCTATCACCGTTGTATCGATAGTATCGGTAAGCAGGCAGATTATCGCCTGCACGTCGGCTACTAGCGCAATCAGTTCAGCACGAGAAAGCGGGGCATCGTTTGGATTTACAATTAGCTCAAAGTGCTGGCGCAGCCTTTCAATAGCTGCTTCGGGGATTTTTCGAGTCAATAGCAGTTTGGGCTTCACACATACCTCACAAAGCTGCTTACCTCGTGCCGTTTGGGTTTCGGGAAAGATTCTGCGGGAAAGCCGATGGGCATGATACAGGCAATATAATCGTCGTGTGGCACCCCTAAAAGGTTTTTAACTTCGTCTTTATCCATATCGGTAACCCAACAAGTGCCCAAGCCATGCGCCTTTGCAGCCAAAGTAAGATGATATGCCGCAATGCAGGCATCCTGAACTTTACGGCGGGAAAGCTCGCCTCTGGACGCCACCGCTATCGCGTAAGGAGACGCAAGGATAGGCTCTCCGGCTGGTCCGCGCAGATTTACTATTTTCTCCAGCACATCCCTTTGCTTGATAACCACATAGTAATAGCTTTGCATGTTACATGCAGTAGGCGCATAACGGCACAGCTCAAACACTTTTTCAAGCATTTCCTGTGGCACAGGCTGGGAGGTGTAATTGCGAATACTGCGCCGCATGGTTAAGCCTTCTTCCAGGCTAATATGCGTCTCTAAGGGATGCTTAAACGCCTGAAACTCCAGATTCCGTCCTTCCGGGTCTTTCGCCCAAAAATGATAGATGGAATACTCTGGATTGGCTTTGGGAGCATCCACCGCAATGTGTTGCAGGGTTTTGTGCAGAGCATCCACATCGCTTGGGGCAGGCACGAAGAAAGTAATGGTGCCCTCTGTTTCTGCTTTGTCCGCCTGGCAGAATCCAAGCAGCATATTGCCATTTTGAAAGATGGCGCATTTGCCCTGATCTAACCAAAGAGGAAGTTCTAACACCTTGTTGTAAAACTCTTTTATAAAGGCAAGATCGGCAGTTTTGAAGAATATAATTCCATTCATAATACTATAGCTCCTGTGTAATATCTTTATACCTATAGATTAACTGGGGCAACGCTGCAAGGCAAAGAAATTGTTCTCTTATCTCCCTTGCTTGAATTGTCCTATCATTTCCCACCCAATGCCCTCTTTGTGGGGAATGGGTGGGGAATGATAGCGATATAAAAGCAATGTGAATACCCTAGATAGAGTTTAGCAGCATCAGAATGCTGCTCCACGCCCTACATCTTGCCCTCAATACCCCTTGACCCCTCGACGATTTCATAGATATGGGAGGATTTATCTTGACATAGAAGGATATTATTTATTACACGTAAAACACAATGCAAGACGCACAATAAATCGTAAGAGAGGATAGAAACTAAGGTGAAGCCACTGGAATCTAAAGCGCTTGACGACAATTTGGTGCTCACCAGAGTAATCGAAATCAAATTGGATGAGCCAGCGCAGTGGTTATTGGCGCAAACCGGCTCATATTATGGCATCCAGCTCCGCACAAAGCAATTTCTGGAGGAGCTATACCATCCTTTCGCCAATCCGGATGTCGTGATCCCACTGCTCAACCAGAGTATGTTGGGAGATATCTGGTTCTTCGTGCAATTAGAAGACACACAAAAAGCTATTACCCTCATCATCGCCCTGTATTCGCGGGTGGCAGCTATCTGCACCAAGCCACAACAAGAAAAGCGGATGATTCTGGAATACCTGGAATATGTATCGGCACTCTGCGGATATCCTGAACTCCCGGCTGCCGTCTTTGCCACTGCATTCTCTACTCTTGCCCAATGGAGCGAGAGGAGTGAAACCCTTTTCGTCCAGCTATCTGGTTCATGTCGCAAAACCATGCGGGATATTGCAGGTGTCCATGACGCTGGCAACGAAGCACTTGCCCTCATCAAACACTTGTTAAAAGCCAGTTTGGATTTTTGGCAGCGTAACACCGCCGAGGGAATCTGGTTCCAGAAGTTAGGGGATAAGGCAAAAACAGAGGTAAACACCGGTGCTGCGATGTTGGGACAACAATTCTACAAATCATGGAAAAAGAAGTTATCGGCTTGTAACGATATAGAATCCCTCTGCGAAATCCCTGCTTTTGGCGAAATCGCCACCTTGCACCGGGAAATGATTGTTAAACTGGACAACCTCACGGATAAAATTCACTATATCTTTTATCTGTTGGGTTTACCGGGAATGGAAGAATTGCGCGATCACTTGCTGTGGGATATGAATCGGCAATTAGCGGATATCAATAAGGAGCTTAGCTCTTCAGAAATAACTGCCCTGCTGGATTCGGTGTTCAAAGAACTGGAAAACTATAAAATCAGTCATCTATCTATTGTATTAGACTGTCTGTTGACCATCGGCAAGGTGGTGCTAAAGGGCAAGGACGAAAAGGTATCTAAACGCTTGATCCGCAAGATCAACGATCTGGGTTTTACCGCTCCCGGAGAATTTAAGATAAATAAAGACTGGCAACTTGACGTGGATAAAAACCACATTAAACATATCCGGCTGTATATCGAGCTGATAGCCATTTCTCCCATCCATTGCCAGGAACTGCTCTCTGCGCTCACCATTAATTGTGTCCGCTACGGCGTCTTTATCTCCGATACTGACCTGTTCCAAAAGGACGTTTCAAGCTTTCTGAATTCCAGTATAGAGCCTCTTTATGTCCAGATTAAACAACTGCTCAGGCTGTTCCCGGTTTTCTATACCGAGATCGGAGCAGAGGGAGAAATACGCGATATCACCACCTCGATAGACGAAATGAGCAAACGAGAAGATCGCCTCATCCATTTCCTGCGCAAACAGGTTCACACAGAGAGCAACAACACTCATATCTTACTGGTGAGAAGGATTCTGGATTATTGGGCAGACCTTAACATCGCACCGCTGAAAGAGATGCTGCCCGAAGACGTGTACCTCTACGCCAGCCAGCCAGATGAGATGACCAGAAAACAGAGCGAAGCGGTGAAGAGCTTCCTCAGCGAACAGGAACTTAGCTCTGAGGAACTGCTCAATCTTTCATGGCAGCGGTTGCAGCTTCTCTTTGAAGGAAGAGAGTTGGACTTTTACCAAAAGCGTTTGATGCTTCTCTGTCACTGCCATTTCTTGCTTAGAGATAAATATAATCTCGATCCTTACGATATTGCCAAGTTTCTCTCCCGCTATAGCTTCTTCGATACTGCCGAGCAAAACCGCTTGCACCAGAGCCTACAGCGCAGGGACTATGAGGGTTCCATCAGGCAAATGCTAAGTTATATCGCCCGGCTAAACAGCGTTATCCTGGATCCCAATCCCAGCACACCTTGGGAGAATATCTACTATAAGCGGCATATCGCAGCAGGCATTCCCTCGATGTATGGCATGTACCGAGATCCCAAGCTGGAGGCAATGGGCATGATTTTCCGCATGGAGAACGTAATCAAACGCCTTTTCGAGCGCAGCAATGCCCAGCTCAATCTCGGCTATATCAACGGGAAAACGATGCACCGCATTATTCGCATTCTGGAGCTTTACGACAATGCCTTGCACCGGGAAATGATTACTAACGAAGCTTTTGGCTCCGCCTTGGAGATGTTGAAATCCAGCCAACGTGTGGTGAATCTGTCGCTCGATCAGTATCTGGACATCTTCAAACTGCTGAAGGATAGCGTCAGTGAAATCATCAGCGAGTACTTTTACCGCTTTTATGATTCAGAATTGCATTTTATCGGGCGTGTGGAAGGGAGAAAGTTCTCTGTCCGTTCTCAGATTATAGCGGAAGAATTCTACCGCACGCTGCTTGGTTCATCGGTTCTCGTCCAGAGCTTGGATAATTTCGTTGCCCGCATTCTGGAGTCTCTCGGGGAGATGAAAAGCATCTTTAAGCCTCAGGATATTCCGCGCGTGATGTCTTACGATCCAGACAGCATGTTCATCCACCTGTATAGCAAAAACTCACGCAATGATAATCAGGTTCTCCTCGGCTCCAAAGCTTATTTCCTGAAGCGGATGATTCAATACGAATTCCCTATCCCTCCCGGTTTTGTGATAACCACAGAGCTTTACCGCCATCGGGAGATCATCAATAGCCATCCCGATATATCACGTGAACTGGACGAACTCATTAAAACCAACCTCGGCAATATGGAACGCTACACTGGCCTTGATTTTGGCAATCCTGCTGCTCCCCTGCTCATCTCTGTGCGCTCCGGTGCACCCATGAGCCTGCCCGGAGCAATGGATACTTTCCTCAATATTGGGCTGAACGACGAGATTACCCTTAGCCTTTCTAAACGCCCCAATTACGGGTGGACAGCTTGGGATTGCTATCGCCGCCTGATTCAGAGCTGGGGCATGGCGTATGGGATTGA
>JALNXT010000061.1 GCA_023230245.1 Candidatus Cloacimonadota bacterium | reverse complement strand
AAGCGGCGACATCGTGTCGGTGATCGCCCCGGACTACAAAAAGCAGGGTTCCACCGTGATCCCCGCCGAGCTGAAATATGTGGAGGTCATCGCCGTCACCGCAGGCAGCGGATATGACGCCAACACGGGAGCGCAGACAGAAACTGAAACCGAGGATGAAAAAGAGCTGCCCTCCACCGTGACCCTGCTGGTGTCCCCCGAACAGAGCAAGGCGCTGGCGGAGTTGGAGTCTGACGGCAAGCTCCACCTGTCACTTGTTTATCGCGGTACGCCCGCCAACAGCGCCAAGTTTACAGAGGCGCAGGACAAGGTTATTGCGGCGCTGTATCCCACAGAGCCGGTGCAGGACAGCTCTCACAAATCCGAATCCCAGGGATCGGAGGAAAACACTGTGTCCGAGGCGCCTGCGGAAAGCGAGGTGCAGTGATGCTGAACTTTAAGAAAAAGGGCATCTTCACCCGCCAAGCGTCAAAGGAGGATGCCCCGCCGGAGCAGGAGCCGCAGGAAGGAATCCTTGCCGTTTGGGGCTCCCCCGGCAGCGGCAAAACCACCGTGGCGGTAAAAATCGCAATGCACCTTGCCGACCGGAAGAAAAACGTGGTGCTGCTGCTCTGCGATATGACCGCACCCATGCTGCCCTGCATTTGCCCGCCCTCTGAGCTGGAGGGAGAGCATTCGCTGGGCAGTATTCTTGCGGCCGCCCATGTGACGGAACCGCTCATCAAGCACAATCTGGTGACACTGAAAAAGCACAAATACCTTACCATTCTCGGCATGAAAAAGGGCGAAAACGAGTATACCTACCCGCCCTATGAGCAGACTCAGGCGCAGGAGCTGTTGGACGGACTGAGGGAAACCGCTCCCTTCGTGGTGGCGGACTGCGGCAGCTACATTGCCAATGACATTCTCTCCGCTGTGGCGCTCATGGAGGCCGACAGTGTCCTGCGACTTGCGAATGCCGACCTGAAATCCGTGAGCTATCTCTCCAGCCAGCTCCCGCTGCTCCGGGATTCCAAATGGGATGCGGAGAAGCAGTACAAGGTTGCCAGCAATGTCAAGCCACGACAGGCCGGGGAACAGATCGGGCAGGCGCTGGGCTCGGTGGCCTTTACCCTGACCCATTCGCCGGAGCTGGAGGAACAGTATCTGGCAGGAAATCTACTGGCGGATTTGTCCCTGAAGGACAGTCGTCCATTTAGAAAAGAAATAGAAAAAATCGCAAAGGAGGTGTTTGGCATATGAAGTTGGGCAAAAAAAGAAGCACGTCGGTGTTTCAAAGCTCGCCGGTATCTGCGGTGGAAATCGGAAATCAGCCATTATCCGCAGAACCGGAGCTTATCACCGAAGCGGGCAATACCTCCGAATCCACGGCCGAAAGATTTGCAAACTTGCAGTTCGGTTCCGATGTGGATATTTTGAATCCACCGGATGAGCAGGCTACCGCACCGTTGCATGACAATCGCGCGCTGCGTGCGCATGGCCTGTTCTTTACCCCGGAGGCTGGGGGAAAAGACTTCTCTACGGTTCTTGCCGAGGTACAGGCGTACATCTCCGAGCATTACAGCATCCTCCTCACTGCAGGCGGCGAGGACGCCAAGGCGCAGATGAAGCGATACATCCAGAAATTCCTGCAGGACAACCGTGTCTCCGTAAACGGCATAAGCGGCGACAGGCTGGCGGACGCCCTCTACACCGAAATGGCGGAGTTCGGGTTTCTGACCAAATACATCTTCGGCACCGGCATTGAGGCAATTGACGTCAATTCATGGAAAGACATTGAGGTGCAGTATTCGGACGGTCGCACCGTGAAGCTGGAGGAACGCTTTGAAAGCCCCCAGCACGCTGTGAATGTCATTCGCAGGATGCTCCACATCAGCGGCATGGTACTGGATAACGCCAGTCCCATTGTGCTGGGGCATCTCTCCAAGAACATCCGTATCGCTGTGCTGAAAAGCCCCATTGTGGACGGGGATGTGGGCGTGGCCGCCTCCATCCGTATCGTCAACCCGCAGAGCATGAAAAAAGAGGACTTTGTGGGGAGCGGCACGGCAACTGGCCCCATGCTGGATTTCTTATCCCTCTGCGTCCGCTATGGTATTTCGGTCTGTGTGGCGGGAGCCACCAGCTCCGGCAAAACCACCGTGGCTGGCTGGGTGCTGACCACCGTACCGGACAACAAGAGGATCTATACCATTGAGAACGGCTCCCGTGAATTGGCTCTGGTGCGGGAAAAGGATGGGAAAGTGGTCAATTCGGTCATCCACACCCTGACCCGCGACAGCGACAATGACCGCCAGCGCATTGACCAGACCAATCTTTTAGACTATGCCCTCCGTTTTAACCCGGATATCATCGTGGTGGGCGAAATGCGCGGCGCCGAAGCGAACGCGGCGCAGGAGGCTGCCCGAACCGGCGTGGCGGTGCTGACCACCATCCATTCCAATTCCTGCGAAGCCACCTATCGCAGAATGGTGTCCCTGTGCAAACGCGCCGTGGATATGTCCGACCAGACCCTTATGGACTATGTAACTGAAGCCTACCCCATTGTGGTGTTCTGCAAGCAGCTGGAAAACAAGCAGCGCCGCATGATGGAGATTCAGGAGTGCGAAATCCTGCCCGACGGCACAAGGCAGTTCCGCCCGCTGTTCCAGTACATCATCACGGAAAACCGCATGGAGGATGGCAAATTTGTCATTGAGGGGCACCATAAGCAGGTCAACACCATCTCGGACAGCCTTGCCAAGCGGCTGCTGGAAAACGGCATGCCGCAGACGGTCATTGAACGCCTGCGGGGAAAGGAGGAACAAACCGCATGACAACAATACTTTTAATGGCCTGCATCGGCATGATCGCAGGCTCTTTTCTTTTGCTCGGCCTTACTCCCATGGCATTTACAACCGCCATCTTCGGCAGGCTGACCGATCAGCCCAAAGCTCTGCGGGATGAGGTTAATGAAACCACCCACAGGAAAAAGAAGTCCTATCTGCGCAGGGAGCTTACCGAGGTGCAGTCCATCCTCAAGGTCACCGGCAGGACGACACGCTTTCCCATGCTCTGTGCATTGTCCCTGCTATTCTTTACCGTGGGTGTGTCGATAGCTGTCATGCTTTCGAACTTTTTTCTGGTTCCTGTCATGGCGGTAGGCTGTATGCTCCTGCCGTTCTGGTGGGTAAAGCTCACGGCCAGCCACTTCAAAAAGGACATTGCGGCGGAGCTGGAAACGGCTCTTTCCATCATCACCACGGCCTATCTTCGAAATGAGGACATTCTGACGGCGGTGGAAGAAAACCTCCCGTACCTGAATCCGCCGGTGCTGTCGGTGTTTCAGGGCTTTGTGTCCCGCGTCCGGCTGGTGGACCCCGATGTGACGGCGGCACTCCATGATGTAAAAGTAAAGATTGACAACGCGGTGTTTCAGGAATGGTGCGACGCCCTCATTGCCTGCCAGCACGACCGCAGCCTCAAAACCACTCTGACCCCAATCGTCAGTAAACTCAGTGATATGCGGGTGGTCAACGGTGAGCTGGAAACCATGGTGTTTGAGCCGAGAAAGGAATTCATCGTTATGGTGATTCTCGTCATCGGGAATATTCCGCTCCTGTATTTCTTGAATCAGGACTGGTACCGCACCTTGATGCACACTCCGCTGGGACAGGTGGTGCTGGCGATCTGCGCCGCCGTGATTTTCATTTCCACGGCGTTTGTGATCAAACTCACTCAGCCCATTGAATATCGGAGGTGACGGCATGACAATCTATCTGTTTTTATTCGGAGTCCTCCTATCGGCGGGACTCTTTTTCCTTGCCGCCGACCTCTTACATCTGCCCACTCTCGCCACCCAAAAGGCGATGCTGTCGGCGGGAAAGCAGGCCAAAGCCAAACCCAAAACCACCGATGCTCTGCTGCGAAATGCCGCTGTACGGCTTTCCCGGTATCTTCGCATGGATGCGTATAAGAAAAGCCGGATGGTAAATGTGCTGTCGGCGGCGGGACTTTCCGACTCGCCGGAGCTGTTCACGGCTACGGCAATTGTTAAGGCGGCGGCTATCGGGCTCTGCATCATCCCCTGCCTGATTGTACTGCCGTTGCTGGCGCCCATTGTGCTGTTTACCGCTATTTTGACTTATTTTAAGGAAATCCGTAAGGCGGATGAGGCGCTGGCAGCCAAGCGCGGAAAAATCGAACAGGAGCTGCCGCGCTTTGTGGCGACCATCACCCAGGAGCTGAAAGCCAGCCGTGACGTGCTGTCCATGCTGGAGAATTTCAAGAAAAACGCGGGCGAGGACTTTGCGGCGGAGCTTGACATCCTCACGGCGGATATGCGCTCCTCCAGCTATGAAGCGGCGCTGACCCGTTTTGAGGCAAGGTTCAATTCGCCCATGCTCTCGGATATTACCAGAGGGCTGATCGGCGTACTGCGCGGGGACGACGGCGGAATGTATTTTCAGATGCTGACTCATGACATGAAGCAGCTGGAGCTTCAGCGGCTGAAAGCGCAGGCCATAAAGATCCCGCCGAAAATCCGGGTGTTTTCTTTTGCCATGCTCATGTGCTTTCTCATGACCTACATGGCGGTTATTGTCTATGAAATCATTACATCCCTCGGCGGGATGTTCTAACAGGGAGGTGTAAGCCAAATGACGGAACAGGAAATGATGACGCTTCTGCGCAAAAAGCTGGACAGAGGCATGGCGCAGTATCAAAAGGAATGGCAGCAGAAACCGGCCTCCGAGCTGGTGGAGCTGGCAAGCGAAATTGCCGCCGTGCAGTTTGTGTATCAAGAGCTGTCCGACGGCAGCTATTCCGCCGAATATATGGAGTATCTGCTCCGCTTTGAAAACCCGCTGGAGGTGGTAGCGGATCAGTGGATATCCGAGCAAACCGTTGATTTCAGCGAGGAACTCACCCATGCGCTCTGGACACTGTGGGACAAGGGCGAATCGGAATCAGAATATACCCTTGACCCGGACTATGCGCCTGTTTCCGCGGAGGAAGTGAGAATCACCCTGCGGGAATTTATCGAAGCGCATCCGAACGCATCGTTTGATATGATGACGCCCGGCGGGTATGTATACTTGACGCCCGAAACCGCACAGCTTTTGCTGGCGGGCCACAACGTGAAAGGAAATCCCGGCAGCGCTGAATTTGCCAGAGATGTTCCCGCAGAGGAACTGCTGGAGCAGGAAATCTGCACCGCTGATTTCAGCAAGGGCGCATGGCGTGTGTTAAGCGATCACAACCCGGAACCGAGGTTGGAGCAGGGACCCTTTGAGCAGGGGGTGACCATGTGCTGAGAAAAATCCTGAGCAACAAGCGGGGCGAGGGCTACATGGATGTAGCCGTGCTGGTGCTGTGCGCCATGCTGGTCATTGCCCTTGCCGTGAAGGTGTTTCCCGTCTACATCCAAAAGCAGCAGCTGGACACCTTTGCCACCGAGCTCATCCGGGAGGCCGAAATTGCCGGACAGGTGGGCAGTGAAACCAGTCGTCGGGAGCAGCTCTTGCGGGAAAAAACCGGGCTTTCTCCCAGCGTGGAGTTGTCTGAAACCGGCAGAATCCAGCTGAATGAGGAAGTCATGGTAACGGTCACCTACCAGACCAACATCGGGCTGTTCGGCGGCTTCGGCTCGTTCCCCATTACGCTGAGAGCGGACGCGGCGGGAAAGAGCGAGGTTTATTGGAAATGACGGATAAAATCAAGCAAATCCTACGGGGAAAAGGCGGCGCGGGCTTTCCGCTGATCATCGCCATCACCCTGTCGCTGGTCATGATCTTCACCGGCATTTCGGAATATTTCCGTCTTCTGATTGTGGCGCAGGGTGTGCGGGATGCGGTGCAGGCGGCGGTTATCTCCACCGTGGTGGAGAATTACGATGATGTGTACCACGGCGTGCGGGAGGGTTATTCGGGTGCTTACCAGCCCTTTGCCGGGGATTTTGAGGAAAGCCTCGATTACGGCGATATTTATGACCGACTGGACGGCATTCTCGGCCTTTCCAGCAGCGGTGGCTATCACGAAAAACGCACCCCGGACGGAAAGCTGGAGTTTAAGGTCTGGAATCTGGATGTGGACATCCGAAACGCACCTCTTGCGTCAGGGGATCAGGCTTCCGCCCGCTTTGAGGCGGACAGCACCATCCTGCTGGAGGTTCCCGTATCCTTTGGCGGACAGCTGCTGCCGTCCATGATCATCAAGGTCAAGACCAGCGCCGGATACACGCCTAAGTTTTGACTGTTATCAAAAAGTTTTCTATAATATGGATAGACTTTTTGAAAACTTCGTGGTAGGGTGTGACGTAACAAGGAAAAATCAAACTTTCACGAATAGGAGGATGCTCTTATGAAAAATATGAATCCCAAAATAAATAAGTGGCTGGCTGTCGCCGGTGGCCTCGCCCTCTGCGCGGTGCTGGTGGTGCTGATCGGGCAGCGGTTTCAGACGCCCAAGCCGGTGGATGCACCTCTCCCGTCCCAAAGCTCCGAAGTGAGCAAGGTGACGGTAGACCCTTCCAAGCAGGATAGCACAGAGAAAGAAAAAGAGGTCACCGTAACCCCGCCGGATACCACCCAGCCGGTGACTACCGATAACGGTGCGGTTTCCAACGGTACCGAACAGACCATTCAGGGCGATGTGAGCAAACCCGAATATACCGAGGAACAGCGGCAAGACCCTACGCAGAAGCCTAACGGCGAAAAGGTCACGGAGCCTCCCAAGGCTGTCGACCATGACAAGGTGGAACAACCCAAGGAAACCCCGAAAAGCGACAGTCAGCCCCAGGGCGGCGAAACCAAGGACGGCAAGATTTATGTGCCGGGTTTTGGATGGATTGAGGATCACGGCGGTGGTGGTGAGGGTACCGTTGGGGATAGTGATGGCGATATTAACAAGCAGGTTGGAATAATGGACTAAACAACAAGATCATTCTAAGGACACGGTTGAAAGATACCGTGTCTTTTTCATTTGCAAAAATAGGAGGTCAGGATGAAGAAATTACTTCTACGGACCCTGCCGTTACTCCTCATATTTTGCCTGCTCTGCCCGATGAATGCGATTGCCGATACTGGCGGAAGCGGAAATATTGACGGCGGTGGCGGCGGGATGGGCAGCGGAACCAGCACCAATTCATGGAACAGCGGCAACGAAGGTGTGCGCGTCACTGTGGTTCGAGCAAGTGACCATGCAGCAGTGACAACTTCTATTGATTTAACCAATAAGTCTCCCAACAATATCCAAGTGCATTTTGGGAAAGTGAGCAAGATGCAATATACTGCAGGCAGTGGGTTGAAACCGACCACAAATAAATATCAATATATTAATCCGCCACAAGCCATGCCTCGTATTATCAGCACCAACGGAAGCAATAACATTGAAGCCATTAAAAGCTACTTTTGTTCAGAGTACATCATACAAATGATTTCAAACCACACAGGCATGGATTACGATGTCCTCATCGGCGGTGAGTACAAGATACTTTTAGAGCCCATCGCTTACTACAAATTTGAGGGCACCATGATTGCCACCACCGCTACCGAAGCAGCACTCTATGATGAGCAGACCAGCGGCCTGTTAAGACGCCGTATGGTATCCCTCACTCACAAAAATCTGCCCCTTGCCATGTTTTTGGAGGTAAGCGATCTTGGCTACCCT
>JALNXT010000060.1 GCA_023230245.1 Candidatus Cloacimonadota bacterium | reverse complement strand
GATGGTTATGCATTTATGGAGAATTACCACCCCAAGGGCAATCTTGCCCCCCGCGATGTGGTTTCCCGTGCTATTGATGCAGAGCTGAAGAAACGAGGCGAGAAATATTGCTATCTGGATGCCACAGGCATTCCTGCGGCTAAACTGCATAGGCATTTCCCTTTCATAGATAGCAAGCTAAAGAGCAAGGGCATCGATTTTACCAAAGACCCCATTCCCGTGGCACCTGCTGCTCACTATTTTTGCGGAGGAGTACTTTCCACAATCGATGGAGCAACGGATATCCGCAACCTTTTTGTGGCGGGAGAAGTGGCTTGTTGCGGGTTACATGGAGCCAACCGCTTAGCCTCCAACTCTTTATTAGAAGCACTGGTAGTGGCGTATAAAGCTGCCAATCATCCTTCTAACATGGATGCAGTTGATTTTCCAGTTATCCCACAGTGGCATCTGATGGACGAATTTAACGAAAACGAATGGGTTATCATCAGCCACAACCGCGAAATAATCGGTACTATCATGCAGGGCTATGCAGGCATTAGACGTAGCCGCCGCTTACTTAAATATGCCAATTCCCGTCTTGAGAATATTTACAATGAGATTAACAATTTTTACCAGCACAATGCCGTTAGGAAGGAAGTGGTGGAAACGCGTAATATGGCAGTTATCGCCATTGCAGTTGTCCGCAGTGCTTTGATGCGCAAAGAAAGCAGGGGCGCGCATTTCTTGATTGATCACCCCGAAAGAAACGACCTGCAGTATAAACATGATACCATTATCTAGTGAAAAAGTGGAAAGGTGGAAGAGTGAAACACACTGATAGCTCGATTGCAACAAGTTTAGTAACAGTAAAGCTAATTCGCTGTCGTTTAAGTGTGTGTTGCACCCTTCCACTTTTTCACGCTTTCACTTTAGCAGGATTGGAATCCTACTCTACACCATTCCACACTTTCACTTTAGCAGGATTGGAATCCTGCTCTACACCATTTCACTTCTCAACGACATCTCACCCAAAAATAGGAAACTAAATTATGAAAGGCATCTTTATAACCTTTGAAGGCATTGAAGGCAGCGGAAAGAGCACACAAGTGCGCCTGCTTGTTGATGCTTTACATAAGCTAAATCTCCCCTATCTTACCACGCGCGAGCCAGGTGGTACGGTTATTTCGGAAGCCATCCGCTCCATTCTACTAAATCCCCAGTTTCAGGAAATGAAGCCCGAAACCGAACTGCTGCTATATTGCGCCAGTCGCTCTCAACACACCGGAGAGCTTATCCTTCCCGCTTTACAGGCAGGTAAAATTGTAATCTGTGACCGTTATTTCGATTCCACCTACGCCTATCAAGGCGCAGCACGTGATCTTGACGAAAACCTCATCGACACCTTAACTTCTTTTGCCACCTATGGCCGTATTCCGGATATCACGTTTCTGATAGATTTACCGGTTTCAGTTGGTTTAGGCAGGATTCAAGACCGTCAATTAGACCGTTTGGAACTAGAAAATACCGCTTTCCACGAAAGAGTGCGTAAACAGTTTTTATCTATTGCCAATAAATGCCCTTCCAGATATTATGTCCTCAATGGTTTGGAAGAACCCGAGGCAATACACAATAACATTATCTCTGCCCTGCAACCTCTTATAGGAGAATGAAATGATTAGACCGAAACAGAAGCTTGCCCTATTGTCCATTATCAGTATTTGGGTACTTGGTACCCTGCTGTTAACCGTGGCTACAAAATCTTATGCCCAAAATCAGCCCCAAAGCACTAACCTATATTCGCAGATCCAGCTTTTCAGCGAAGTTCTGCAAAAGCTGAAGCAGAATTATGTAACCGACCTCTCTGATGAAGAGCTTATCAAAGCAGCTATCGTTGGGATGCTCGGTTCCACAGATCCGCATACCACATACTTCACCGCTTCCGAATTTAAAGATTTTACTACCAGTACCAAGGGCGCTTTTGGTGGCTTGGGTATTCAAATAGACAAGATTGGCGATTATATAACCGTGGTTTCTCCTATCGAAGGTACTCCTGCATACCGTATGGGCATTACTGCCGGCGATAAAATAGTGAAAGTAGATGGTGAATCTGTGGTCGGAGTCACCACCGATGAATCTATCAAACGTATGCGCGGAGAGGTTGGTACTTCAGTAGAAATCACCATCAGCCGTCCCGGGTTAGCACAACCACTGATTTTCAATATCGTCCGTGAGACTATCCAAATAAAAAGCGTACCTTATAGCTTCAAGCTGGATAACGGTACTGGTTATATCAGGATTACTCAGTTTAGCGAAAATACCATTACGGAGCTGCGTACCGCCCTAAAAGCCCTTGAAGACCAAGGCATCACCGGTTTAATTATAGACCTGCGTTACAATCCCGGTGGCTTATTGGATCAGGCGGTGGATACGGTAAACGAATTCATCGGTCAGAACAGACTGGTGGTGGAGACCAAAGGACGCACCGAAAATAAACAACTTTATACCCGCTACAACACCAAAGAACGTAACTACCCCATCATCGTTTTAGTTAATGAGGCTTCTGCCAGTGCATCCGAAATCTTCGCCGGCAGCTTGCAGGATTGGGATAAAGGGCTGGTGATGGGTAAGAATACCTTTGGTAAGGGTAGCGTTCAACAGCTTATCCCACTTTCCAACGGCAATGGGGTGAAAATCACCACTTCGTATTACTACATTAAAAGCGGACGTTGCATCCATAAAATGAGTAACGACAAACTGCTTAAAGGCCAGCAACTAAGCGAGACCGAGCTAAAAAACGAAGACGAAAAGAACCATAAACAAATATACTACACCGCCAATAAACGCAGAGTTTACGGTGGTGGTGGAATTACACCGGATATTGTTGCCGAAGCCGATTTCTTAACCTTATTTGGCGCAGAACTCCGCCGTAAAAACGTATTCTTTAACTATACGGTAGATTACATGGTGGCTCATGATCACAAATTACCACAAAACTTTGAGATTAGCAATGCTATCATGGACGATTTCCTGAACTATGCCAAGAAACAGGACATCAAATATACCACCGCTGATTTGGATAGTGCCAATGCCTATATCCGCAACACCTTGAAGAGTGAGATGGTGCGCAAAGTTCTGGGAGATCAGGATGCCTACAAAATCACTATTGCACAAGATAAGCAACTGATGCAAGCAGTGGATCTGTTCGATCGCTTTAAAACTATGAAAGAGCTGTTCGACCACGCTGCCAGTATCAAAAAGAACTAGTCGGAGGACTTATGATTAATGAATGCTTGCTTAAGAAAATGCAGATATATGTAGCCGATGATGACGAGACCAACTTAAAGTTAATAAAGACGGTCTTGAACCAAGCCGGTTTCGACAATGTCCATGTTTACACTTCTGGGAAGGCTATGTTAGCTGAGGTACAGTATAACTGCCCCGATTTACTCCTGCTGGATATCATGATGCCCGGCTTTAGCGGCTATGAAGTGCTGGAATGGATAAAGCGCGACCCCACCCTGGAGCATATTCCGGTTATCATGATTACTGCCGCTTCTCTGGACGAAAATCTGGAACCTCTGAAGCGTTCTTTTGATATGGGGGCAATGGACTATATCAGTAAACCTTTCTCCAATCTGGAGCTTACTCTGCGGGTGAAATCTGCCCTGAGGATGGAATACTCCCGCCAGGCTTTGAAAACAGCAGCTCAGAAGATTTCCTCGTTGGAAAAGCTACTGCCTATTTGCTCTTACTGCAAAAAGGTGCGTGCCGATAAGGATTATTGGCAGGAGGTGGAAGTTTACATCTCTGATCATACAGACACCATGTTCTCCCATTCCATCTGCCCTGACTGTTACCACACCCATGTAAAACCACAGATAGAGAATCTTAAGAAAAACAAATAGTATTCCAAATCGCTTGACTTTTTTCCCCCTTCTAAAATGCTTGTTTGGTGACTTGATGGTGCTTAGCACAAGGTAATAGGGAATTCCGTTAAATTCGGAAGCGGTCTCCGCCACTGTGAGCAGCAAAGAAGGTTAAAGTCGTCACTGTCTTTTTTATCGATGGGAAGACGGCTTTTAGCGATAAACGCAACCCGCTGCAAGCCAGGAAACCTGCCACCAAGTCTGGACATAAGCCTACGGAAATAATAGGTTTAGCCAGCACGTTCACCTCAAGTCACACAAATAAAACGAGGTGGACTAATGAGCAGAATTGCTTCTACAAGCTTAAACAGCAGTGTCAGAATACTACTGTCCATAAAACTACCTCTTTTTATACTGCTTGTTTGCTATTCACAAATGGTATTCGCCTTTAGTGGTATAATAGTAGATATTAGCGGTAAGCCCGTTGTGGGAGCCGTCGTAACTGATAAACACAATTTAGTTTACAGCAGAAAAGATGGCAGCTTCAGCATAGCAACCGAAGCAGATAGCATTTATGTAACCCGTCTGGGGTTTCAACGCCTTGCGCTGAATAGCAAAAGCTCTCAATCTTCTATCACCTTGATAGCAAGCGACATAATCTTGCCCACCGTTTGGGTGAGAGCAGTGGAATACAAGCCCATCAGCCCTTCGCTTGGTGCGCAAATTATACATCCTGACACTAACGCTAAAGTAAAAAATGCTGCCGATCTGCTGTTAGAAAATCCCTCCTTTAGCTCTACCGACATTCGGCTTACGGGCGAAAAGCAAACTGTATCGCTATTGGGAAGTTTTAACCGACACAGTCTGGTGATGCTGGATGGCGTGGTTTTGAACCCTTCCGGGGAGGCTTTTGATTTCAGCAAAATCCCTCTGAGTCAGATCAGCTATATTGAAGTTATTAAAGGCAATTCCTCGGTTTATGGCGGTTCGGCTGCTATTGGGGGCATTGTCCATCTGCACAGCAAGCCCGCGACAAATAAGCCTTACTGGGATGGGAGTGTTAGCTCTTCTCTGGGCTCTTTTGATCTCTATAAACAGGTTTACAGCACAACCTTCAGCCACAAAATGCTGTCCCTTAATGCAGAATACTTTCATCAAACTGCTAAAAACGACTTTGAGTATCAGTCTCCCGATTTCTGGAATGTAGAGCAAGAACTGAAGCGGCTTCACAACAGGAAAACCGCAGATAATGGGTTTCTTAAGGCTAGCTTTTCACAAGGGAGATCACAAATTGATTATAGCCTGAACCTTGGAAGCTTCGTGCGTGAGTTGCCTGGCACGATAAACTTCCTGGATTTGTATAATGATTCTAAGGTTACCGGAGCATATTCGCAGCAGAGTTTCAGAATCTTGGATACACATAAGCACCTGGCTAACGAGATCCTTGGTTGGTGGAATACAGATCAAAGCATCTTTGCAAACCTAAACTCTATCAATACCTTCGCAGCGAATCATTATCGCCAAAAACAACAGAGCCGCGGTGTAAAAAGTAGCAGCAACCTGAATTACGAAACATATAAACTCGGGCTGAGTGCAGAATACAGCGACATTGATTATCGCTTCGAGAACTTTATCACAGATAATGATATAAGGGGAAAAAGAGAAAATACCGCACTTGCCTTTCGGGCACAGAAAAACCTGTTTCCCTTTTATCTTGAGTACAAGATAGTTACCGCTATCCGTGAAGATTACAGCGATAAAGCCCTGCATCCTACCTGGCGCGTGGAACACGAGCTAAGCCTGCCCCTTGCAGAAAAGCTGGTTGTAGGAGGATACTTGGGGACGGCATTTTCGCAGCCTTCGTTGTTTGATATGTATTGGATTGGGGATAGCGAGACGCAAGGCAACCCAAACCTGAAGAGCGAGAGTTCTTTTGGCTACAATGCTTACGGTGAAATCAGTTTACCAACCATGAAGCTGAGAATAGCATACTATCACAATTGGGTGGAAAACCTGATACAATGGCGTCAATATTACCTGAACGGAGTAAGCTGGAAGCCCTTTAATGCCGGCAAGGCAGATATCCAAAACATGGAGCTGGAATATCAGATAAGAATGTATAAACAGCTTAGCCTAAGCAGCAATTTTACATACACCCACGCTTATGATGCTTCCAAACGCCCCGATGGCAGCCCCGCTACATCCTACAACAAAAAACTGGTTTACACTCCAGATTTGAAGGCAACTGCCAAGCTCTTCATGGAAACAGATAGGCATGGCATATCATTTGCCTATAATTATACGGGACAGCAGTATAGCACAGTGGATAACCTAATTGACCCTCTTCCCGCATTTGATACTCTAGAACTTACGGCATTCTATACACTGAAACTTAATAACTTCCTGCTGCGGTGCGACTTAAAGGTGAATAACCTGCTAAACAAACATTATGAGATATATGCATATACCCCGCAACCGGGGATTAACTGGTTCACGGGATTATCGATTTCCCATACTACACAGAAAGCTGAATCCACAAGCATTTATCCGAATAAAACAACGAGGTAAAGACAATGAAAATATACAATTACTACATCTTGCAAGCTATTTTACTAGTCTATTTGTGCCTGCTATCCACCAGTTTTGTATATGCAGAAACCCTTTTTGTGGTAAATTCTTCTTCGCGTACCCTCAGCAAGATAGACACGCATACAGATGTCGTAATAAACAACTTTGCCACCCTGGGTAACGTCCCCAACAAAATTGTTCTGGATGGAAACTACCTGTGGAGTGTAAACTCTGGAGATAACTCCCTGCAAAAGATCGACCGCCAATCAGGAACCACTATCGCTAACATTCTTGTGGCAAATAGCTCCAATCCCTGGGATGCCGTTTTACACGGAGAGAACCTCTATGTAAGCGGGTTATTTTCGGGAAGGGTTTACCGTGTGAATGCCCAATCAGGAAGCGTTACAGGCTGGGTTACTGTTGGAACAGCTCCCGAAGCTCTTTGTGTGTCTGGAGATAAATTATATGTCTCCAATGCGGGAAACTATAGCCAAGACTATGCTGGTAGTTCTGTCTCCGTAATAGACTTGCCATCATTTTCCTTGCTCGCCACCATCCCCGTGAACAAAAACCCACAATACCTTACACTGCACAACGGTTTGCTGCATGTATCCTGCACTGGCAACTGGGCGGATATTGGCGGCTCTATTTGCGTGATTGACACCACCACTGATGCTGTTGTTCACACGATACCTATTGGCGGTGGCACGGGAAGCATTTGGATAAGCCCTCTAAATGAGGCACTGGTGGCAGATAGCAATGGCGCAAATCTATATCGCTACAACGCAGTGGACTTTTCTGTGTTAAACTCCTCTGCAAATCCCCTAAGCAGCGGCGGCTCTGAAGTGTGTGGCTCTGCAAGCTTCGTTGCCACGCTCCAGCCTAACTGGGGAGATAATGGCACCGTGAAGATACTACATCCTGATTTTAGCTATTGGAAGCAATACACCGTTGGACTATATCCCACTGATATCAAAGTGTATACAAGCCCATCCCCCATTCAGGATGAAGTGCAGGTGCCCGGCTTAGTGCTTTCTGCATCTCCCAATCCCGTGCAAAGCGGACAACTACTAAAGCTGAAAGCACCCATCAGCGTGCATGCTGAGCTGAAAATCTATAACCTGAAGGGAGAATTGCTAACTAAAGAAAATATGAATGGTTCTGACATAGCTATTTCCACCAAAGGACTTGCTAATGGTTGTTATTTCTACAAGCTTTCCGGTATAGATTACCAAGGAAAC
>JALNXT010000059.1 GCA_023230245.1 Candidatus Cloacimonadota bacterium | reverse complement strand
TTCAGCCAATACCTCCTTTAAAATCAACAGTAAGCATGGCTTATGATTATGATTACGTATATGAAGGCACGAAACACTATGGGATAGACTGGGATTATAACGGCAAAGGCAATCTCAGAGCTGGTTATTATGACAAGAACTTTAGCTGTGGTGCATCGGTAAAATTATATGGCGTGATGCTAGATTATGCATTAATAACCAACCCCATAGGCTTAACCAATCGCCTCGGTTTAAGAGTACAGTTTTAGGAGTTTATCATGAAATTGCTACAAATCGCCTTGTTGATCATTATCGTTCTAGGATTGTTATCCTGTTCGGGTAGCGATCCTTTAGATCAAGATACCGAACCCCCTTACAGACCTATGTTACGTCCGCATTTAGGTGATACTGGTGACGCTCCTTTAACTTGGAACGGTCAAAATATAATTATAACAGATGAAACAAATGGCATCGACACAGTATCAGAAGGCAATTTTATTCGTATTCCGTGGGAGCCATTTGTGGATACTGATCTAAGCCATGTAAAGGTCTTCAGGTTTTCAAATCACGATCCAAACCCTGTGGAGATCGCTTCCAATGTATCTGCCTCAAACATGTATTATTTGGATACGAGTAGCGATTTAATAGAAAGAAACTGGTATTCCTACTATATACACCTCTATGATGGAAGCGGAAATTATAGTGTTTCGGACACAGTGAGCTACGCTTTTCTTGCAAAAAGCAACCTATATACTCCTGAAAACGGGGAGATTGTTTCCCCTGTTAGCTTGACACTAAAGTGGTATGGTATTGGGACTAATGCCAGTAAATTCAGGGTATTGATCTGGGATGAGATCGGTAACATTATTTACCATAGTGATATTGATGTTAACACTCAAGAGGATCCTTTAGAAACAATAGTTCCCACAAATCTTCTCTCAGATCTTCCTCATGGTACTGTGCTCCGCTGGAGAGTGGATGCTTTCGATAATGATGCGGAACACGATATAATGATGGGTTCAGAATCTCATGAACGTACCTTTATTTTAGAATAAGTTCCCTGATGAAACGTGAATAGCAGAATAGATAAACGGTTTTATAGAATGCAGAGAGCAGAATTAGCTTGACTGTTACAGTAAACTACAGATTTTTACACAAAATGATAAAGAGGATATTGTGAAGAGGATATTGCTTACACTTTTATTGGTGGGATTCGCCTTGTCCCTGTTTAGCCAGGGAACGGGGAATTTTTCTCCATCTTCAAACATTTCTGCATACACATATGATGGTATTCGCAGCGGTGTAGAAAAGTTAAAAATGAATACTTACATCTTGGGACAAGTATATAAACCTGGTCTTTATGTAGTTCCAGATGACACCGATTTTTTAACTCTTCTTGCACTAGCAGGAGGTCCAAGAGAAGATGCTAAACTCACTAAAGTAAGACTGGTGCGTCCTTCAGCAGAAGGAGATAAGGTGATTTGGGTAAACTTCAAAAAGTATCTTGAGACGGGTGATGGCAGCCTGATTCCTGCTTTACAACCTGGTGATACAGTAGTGATCTCAGGAACAATATTCTACGCATTTTCGCGTGTAGCTGATTTCTTATCCAAAGCGGCAATTGCACTTAGTGTGTACAATTTAGTCACGAACATTAAATAGCGGGGGTCTTAACTACATGGAAAATCAAAACAATCAAGTTCCCATTCAAGATGAGATTAAATTATCAGATTATCTTCGGATAGTTCTTCAATATCGTTACCTTATCGTGCTGGTGTTTTCAGTTGTGGTAGTTTCTACAGTTTTCTATACTGCCAGACAGCCAAAAATATATTCCGCTGCTGCGAGAGTTTTGTTAGAAGACCCAAAGGGAAGCACAGACCTGATGTTCTTGGCAACTCCAGGGGTTGCGAAAAACAGCTTAAATAACCAGATTGAGTTAATTCGCAGTAAGCCCATAATGAGCTTAGCTTGGGATATTATGAAAAAATATCCTGATTGGGATACCTTCCCCGCTAATGCCTCTGGGAACCCTGTAGCAAGCCTTAACCGGATGAAAGTGGAATCGAAAAGAGAAACTGATATATTAACAATTAGTTTTGAATCTACTAATCAGACGGAAGCGATGGCGGCAGTAAACTCAATTTCTGAAGCAATTCAACAACAAAACACGCAGTATGCCCGGTTGGAATTCACCACTATCCGCGAGTTTTTAGAGACTCAATTAGATGCAATATCCCGCAGACTACAAAGCTCTGAAAACGATCTACGTGAATTTAAGAATCTCAATAAACTCACTCAGCTTTCGGCAGAAACATCTCAATTGATCATTCAATCTTCAGAATTAGAAGCATTATACGAAGCTTCTCTTACCGATCAAGCGATCAGAGCTAAGTCACTGGATATCCTCAATCGTCAGTTACAAGAGCAAGATTCCCTTTTGGTAGACGTAAACAACATACTTAAAGCCCCATATATAAATGAATTACGCAAACAGATAGTAGAAACACAGACTTTAGTAACTAAGCTAGTAACCAAGAATGAATACCCCCTTGATCATCCTCAGATACTACTGTTAAAACGTGAGATGGAGAATGCCAAAGCTAGTCTTGATCTTGAAGTGCGCAAGTTGGTAGCTTTATCTGTAAATAACGATCCTTTGGCAACGAGAAGCGATTTGTTAGGCAAGATTATCCAGGCTAATCTCGAACTTGAAATGGCGCGAGCAAAAGTTGATGGACTTGAACAGACAAAGGAAATGTACGATCAACGGATAATTGCCATTCCCAATACAGAGCTTGAACTGGCGCGTTTAACCAGAAACATGCTGCTGGATGAAAAGATACACGGCATGATGATGGAAAAGTATGAAGATGCCAAAATTGCCGAGCAGGCAAAAGTTGGTAACGTACGCATCATTGATTTTGCTGAACGCCCTTCTATTCCAATCAAACCCCGCGTATCAATGAACATTTTAGTTGGTATAATTCTGGGTTTGGGTTTAGGTATTGGTGCAGCTTTTATTGTCCATTCGCTTGATACAAAGCTGCGTACCCTCGAGGACATGGAAACCTATGTTCGCTTGCCTATCGTGGGTACGATACCCTTGATTCGCGAATCTGAATCTAAGCTACAAGAATTTAACTATATGATTGAGAATGCTGAGGGCGAAAATCGAGAGCAGCTAACACGTTCTATGCACTATGTGATGATGCAGCTTGTTTCGCACTATGCGCCCAAATCACCCATCGCAGAAGCTTACAGAACGCTTAGAACCAATATTCTATCCCGCAAGGGTGAAGGCAGCACCACGCTAATGGTTACTTCTTCAGGCCCTAAAGAAGGTAAATCTACCACTATTGCCAATCTATCAATCACGCTGGCACAGATGAACAACAGAGTTGTCCTTATCGATATGGATATGCGTAGGCCTACTATTCACACTAAGTTTGCTCTAGAGAAAGAAAACGGTGTCAGCGACTTTCTAATTGATCCCGAAGTTACAATCGACCAGGTTGTGAAAGCATCCGGTATAATGAATCTGGACATCATTACCAGCGGATTTGTGCCTCCCAATCCTTCTGAGTTAATTGCTTCGCCCCGCTCAGATGTACTTATCGAAGAGCTTAAAGCGAAATATGACTATGTGCTCTTTGATACTCCTCCTATTATTGCAGTTACCGATGCCTTGATTCTAACCAAGAAGGTAGATATGACCTTCGTGGTAGTTCGCTGTGGCTTTACAGATAAAGGTATTATCAAGCGTACCAAGGAACTGATGGAGAACATAGATGGCAAGATTGATGCCATCATTGTAAACAGCATCTATGTGCAGAAGTATTACAATAAACAGAATTACTACTACTATTACTACTACTACTATTATTACTATGGTGATGAGGTTCCCAAGAAACAGAAGAAGAATGTTAGCCGTTTCTTACGCAAAAATAAATCTATTTCTTGAGGTTACCGGCAGGTTACCTAACAATTATCATCAGGTCAATACTGTTTTTTGCAGTATTGACCTGTGTGATTATTTAGACTATTCGCTGTCTGATGAGGCTGCAATTACTCTAAGCTCTTCCGATCCTGCTCTCGAAAATAGCAATAACCTTATTTACCGTGTCGCTCATTTTTTGCAAACCAGATATGCCGTTAAGCGCGGCATAAACATTCATCTGGATAAACATATCCCCGTAGCTGCTGGTTTGGGTGGGGGAAGCAGCAACGCCGCAAATTGCCTGCTAAATCTTAACAAGCTCTGGGAATTGAATCTACAAAGAGCAGAGCTTCACAGCATTGCTGCTCAATTTGGCAGTGACATCAATTTCTTTTTGGAAGGTGGCTTTGCTTTCGGAGAAAATCGGGGTGAAATCTTAACTCCTATGGCAGATATCCCTTTGCCAAGCATCCTATTAGTAAATCCCAAAATATTAATATCTAGTTCAGAGGCATACAAATTAGTTGCCATTCCAGATATAGCTCGGAGTTTTAATCCTCTTGACTTGAGAGGAAGTTGTTTCAATCGTCTGGAAGCGGGCATTCGTAAAATGTATCCTGCCATAGATGCTATAATAAACACGATTTCCAGTTTCGGAGCTGATTCCTCCATAATGAGTGGTAGTGGCTCTACTTGCTTTGGCTTATTTAATAACCCAAATCAGCTCTGTGAATGTGAAAACCACTTTAAGAAGATGAATTACTGGACAAAGGTAGTTAGCGCAATTCCCCGTCAAATTTGATCATTTTACCCTTCTTCTTGCTGGCATTGCCCTATCATTGCCCACTCATTGTCCATGATAAGGGCAATGGGTGGGCAATGATAGGGAGATTCTTCCCAGCGAAAACGAACAATTACTTAAGTTAAAACATAAATATGCTTTGACAAAAAGCCCCCCTTCAAAATCTTTGTAAAGCTAGCCCAAAATGGGATATGTGAAGATGTGTATCTATATAATCATGTAGATATTGCTACAAAGATAACAAGTGCTGATTGCCACGGCAATTGGGACTATAACAGGAAGGAATCGTACAAAGTGTTCTCGAAACTTAAACTGATCACAGGAAATGCCAATCGTCCTTTAGCAGAGGAAGTTGCCCGCCATGCAGGCATCCCTCTCGGGGATATTGATTTGTTTAAATTTTCAAACGATGAGTCTTTTGTAAAAATCAATGATAATGTGCGTGGTGCAGATGTATTCATCATTCAGCCAACTGCGTATCCTGTAAACGATAACCTGATGGATTTGCTGATTATTATTGATGCCCTAAAACGTGCCTCTGCTCAGAGAATAAACTGTGTTATCCCATATTATGCCTATGCTCGTTCGGATAAAAAAGATCAACCCAGAGTTCCCATTACGGCGAAACTAGTAGCCGATATCATTACCGTAGCTGGCGCAGATCGAGTTATAACCGTTGATCTTCATGCCGAACAGATTCAGGGATTTTTTAATATTCCTGTTGATCACCTTTTCGCCATCCCCAGCTTTGCCAGGTATTTTAAAAGTATCATGCAAATGGAAGACATTGTGGTGGTTTCACCCGATTCCGGCGGGGCAAACAGAGCGCGAGCTTTGGCGAAACGCCTTAACTGCTCCCTTGCCATTGGTGATAAGAGACGCAGCGGGAACGATGATAAAAGCGAATTATTGAATATCATTGGTGATGTCAGCGGTAAAACGGCGATTTTGTTCGATGATATTATCGATACCGGCGGTAGCCTGATTAAAATGGCTTATGCTCTTGAACAGCAAGGCGCAAAGCAGATATATGCGGCATGCACTCATGGAGTTTTAAGCGGGAATGCAATTGGCAATTTGGAAGCATCACCCATAGAAAAACTGTTTATTACCAATACGATAGCATTATCAGATGAGAAGAAGGCTTGTCAGAAAATTGTGCAGCTTTCCATAGCCGAAATGCTAGCCATTGCCATTAAGAAGATACACATAGAAGAATCGATAAGTATTTTATTTAGATAGTATAAAGAGATGGAGGAATAAATGATATTTACTCTTAATGCAGAACCTAGACACACCGTGAAGAAATCGGATTTAACTAATCTGAGAGCCAGCGGATGGATTCCCGCCGTGATATATGGAAAAGAGACACCAAGCATACCCATCAGCATCAACAAGGCAGTTATGACTCAACTGTATAAGAAGAGCTTTACTGAAATGTGCTTTTGGGAAATTGAGCTCTCTGGCAAGAAGTATCATACTATGCTGAAAGAAAAGCAGATACATCCAGTAGGACGTCAGTTCTTACATCTGGATTTCATGATTGTTGGTGCAGAATCGGTCCTAGAGTTTGATATGCCCATCAAATTTGTGGGAGAAGCCATTGGTACCAAAGAAGGTGGCATGCTAGATGCACAGATGCGTACCATCAAAATTAGTTGCAAAAGCACAGAAGTACCCGAAGAGATTAGCCTGGATGTTACTGCCCTTAATGTTGGCGATGCATTTCACGTTCGTGATTTGCCCAAAGGAAGCTGGAACTACCTTGATCATGAAGATGTAACAGTTGTAGTTGTACATGCCAAGAAGGCAGAAGCTCCTAAGGAAGAAACCCCTGCTGAAGCTGAACCTGAAAAATAGTATCGCATGAAGCTTGTAATTGGGCTGGGTAATCCTACAGAAGAATATCGGAATACCCGGCACAACCTAGGCTTTATTTGTCTTGAAAAATGGGCAGAAAAGCATGGGAGCAGTTTCTCTCACGAGAAGCTTTATGATTACTTGCGTGTTAAGGAAACCATATTACTGAAACCTAACACCTTCATGAATTGCTCTGGCGATGCTCTTAAGGATGCCTTGACCAGATGGAAGATTACAGATACAATGGTTATCTACGACGATCTTGAGCTAGAACCCGCTCTCATACGGATCCGGCAAGGCGGGGGAGATGGTGGTCATAACGGGATGAAATCTCTGTTTACCGTTATACCCCCTAATGAGCTGAAGCGAATTCGTATTGGCATCGGAAGAAACCCTGAGATGGGAGTTTCGGATTATGTTTTAAGCGAGATCAGCCAACCCGAATGGGATTTGTTAAATCCCGTCTTGGAACTAGCTGGTAAGTTTGTAGATACATATATTAAATATGATTTCGACCAAGTGTTGAATGATTATAGTACATGGAAAAAATCCTATTCCGGTACAAGAAGTGCCGGAATCATTAGTCCAAAGGAGGAAAGTAATGACGAAGGATTATGAACTGATGGTGATTTTATCACCAAGTCTTAATGCCGACGAAGCAAACAGCCTGAATGATGGCATTCTGGCACAAATTGTGGAAAACGGCGGAGAGATTATCAAGACCGATCCCTGGGGCAGAAGAATGCTTGCTTACCCCATTAACAAGGTTCAGGAAGCTTACTACTACGTGAACTACATCAAGCTGGATAGCCAAGCCGTAAAACCACTCAAAAGGCTTTACAGCATCAACGAAAACATCATGCGCCACATGTTTGTTGCTCGTGGTGAGTAGGGAGGAGAGATGGCCGATCTTAAACTTCCGCGCTTAAACAAATTCATCGTCAGTGGCAGAATAGGAAACGACATAGAACTGAAATACACTCCCAAAGGGACTCCCGTAGTTCGTTTCGTGATTGCCAGTGATCGCAGTTACAAAGATGAATCCGACCAATGGCAGACAGTTACCAGTTGGATAGATTGCGTAGCATGGAGC